>DASVGZ010000364.1:0-13364 GCA_036379275.1 Acidiphilium sp.
GTCGTCGGCGACAACTTTGGCGGAAACCCGCTCGCTGTCCATCAAAACGCCGTCGCAGTCGTAAATGATCAGGTCGAACGGTTTCGTCATACCGCGATGACTGCCCGATAGCGGCTCCATGGGCAATCGCCGTGCCGCGCATCGCAGGCCCTCGCACCGCGATGCGAGCAGAGCCCGTCGCCCCGCGCCAGAGCCCGCCGCGCCAGTCCGGCCAGCGCCGCGATAAACATCGCGTCGTCATTCGGCGCGGGTACCCGGTAATACCCGGGCAGATTCAGCGCATCGGCGACCTTGCGATAGTCGACATCCAGTTCAACCAGGGTTTCGATGTGCTCGGAAACAAAGGCGATCGGCACCACAACGGCAACCGCCCGGTCGGCGGCGGCGCGCTCCAGCGCCTGCTCGGTTGAGGGCTCGATCCAGCGTTGCGGCGTCGCCCGCGACTGAAAACAGACCACGTGATCGATCGCCCCGCCCGGTTCCAGCCCCGCCAACTCTGACCTCAACGCTGCCATCACCGCGGCGACGCTGCGCTCCACCTGGTCCTGATACGGATCGCCGGCGGCGACGATGCTTTCCGGCAGCCCGTGGGCGGAAAACAGAATCCGGATTTTTGCTCCGGGATGGTCCGCGCGCGCCTGTGACAGCGTTACTTTCACCAGCCCGGCGATCGCGGCGGCATAGGCCTCGTCATCGGGCCAGCAGCACAGGGTCGTGGTCGGCGCGATCAGTCCGGCGCGCGCCGCCGCCTCGTGCCAGTCGGCCAGCGAACTGCCGGTCGTCGTGGTGGAAAATTGCGGATAGAGTGGAAGGAGCAGTATCCGGTCCGGCCGCCACGCCTTCACCTCGCGCGCCACCTCCCGCGCGAAAGGGTGCCAGTAGCGCATCGCAACGAAGCATTTCGCGCCGGGCAATCCGGCTTCCAGCGCATCCGCCTGCTTGCGGGTCAGGTCCAGAAGCGGCGACCTGTCGCCCATCAGGGCATAGCCTTCCTCGGCTTTTTTCTGCGCGGCCGAGGCGATCTTGCGCGCCAGCCAGAACCGGATGAATCCCGGCGCACGAATGATCGCCGGATCGGAGAACAGATTGACCCGGAACGGCCGGATCGCCTCTTTCCGGTCCGGTCCGCCCAGATTGAACAGGACGATTGCGACACGGGAGACATGCGTCCCCGAAGCGGCTCCGCTCATGTCGCCGGATTGGCGGCGAACGGCAGCCCGGCCGGCAGTTCCACCCTGCCTCGCGGCGTTTCCAGGGTCCGGATCCGTTCGACCAGATTGGTGACATGCTCCGGCGGCGTGTCGGGCAGAATGCCATGGCCAAGGTTGAAAATATGCGGCAACCCGGCAAGATCGCCGGCGATCCGCTCGGCGGCCTGCTCCAGCGAAATCCCGCCGGCGCGCAGCAGAAGCGGATCGAGATTGCCCTGAAGCGCCACCTTACGCGGCAGCAACCGGGCGAGACTGGACACATCGGTCGCGGTATCCATGCCGAACCCCGAAATTCCGGTTTCCTCGATATAGGGCAGCGCCATCAGCCCGGCGAGCCTGGGAAACCCGATGACCCGCGCGCCCGGATGCCGGAACCGCACCCCGTCCACGATCCGCGCGGTCGGGCGGATCACATGGGTGCGGAACAGGTCGGGCGGCAGCATCCCGGCCCAGGAATCGAACAGCATGACGCAATCCGCTCCGGCCTCGATCTGCCGGCACAGGTAATCGATCGTGGCGTTGGTGACGATCTCGATCACGGTCGCCAGCAATGCAGGGTCGGCATAGGCGAGCGACCGCGTGCGCGAGAAATCGCCGCCCCGTCCGTCGAGCATGTAGCAGGCGACGGTGAACGGCGCGCCTGCGAAGCCGATCAGCGTGGTTCGCTCCGGCAGTTCGGCGCGAACCCGGGAGACCGTTTCCATCACCGGCTCGACTCCCGGCCCGAGCCGGTCGGGAACCAGCCGCTCGGCTTCCGCAAGAGTCTCGATCCGTTCCAGCAGTGGCCCCTCGCCCTCGGCGAACCGCAGCTTCTGCCCCAGCGCCCAGGGCAGGATCAGGATGTCGCTGAACAGGATCGCGGCATCGAGTCCGAACCGGCGCACCGGCTGAAGGGTTGCCTCGGTGGCCAGTGCCGGCGTGGTGCACAGGGTAATGAAATTCGCAGCCGTCGCTCGCAGCTTGCGATACTCGGGCAGATAGCGCCCGGCCTGTCGCATCAGCCAGACCGGCGGCGGCCAAACCGGCTCGCCGGCAAGCACGCTCAGCACTGGGCGCTTCGTCCGGCGGTCCGTCGTTTTTCCGGTCATGCCCGATGCCTAGCTTTATTTTGTCTTAGAGAAAAGGATTGTGGAGGCGGTTGGCCCTGTGGATTATGTGGACACATGCCGTGCAGGATCAACTCACAAACTTATCCACATGAAATACCGTTGAGCAGCCTGCTGATTCTACGCCATACCCCTAGTTTTTCCACATCCGGCATCCGACCCTGGAGATTCGATCCACAGGGTCGGATTTTGTGCCCTTCATCCCCGTGACTCACAGGGGCGGCTTCCGGCGCGGGGCTTATCCCCATTATAAAGGTGGGGATGACGGGAAAGCGGCTCAATCTCCACCTGGTTTCCGATGCCACCGGCGACACGCTGAACGCGGTCGCGCGCGCCGCCATCGCGCAGTTCGAGGGCGCGGAGATCCAGTTGCACCGCTGGAGCCTGATCCGCTCACGGTTGCAGCTTCACCGGGTGCTGGAAGGCATCGAGGCGGAGCGCGGCCCGGTCCTGTCCACCCTGGTCGATCAGGCCCTGCGCGGCGAGCTGGAACAGGCGTGCCAGCGCATGGGGCTGAAGCTCCTGCACATGCTCGATCCGGTGTTCGAGCTTCTGGAGCAGGAATTTGGCGCGCCCGTGCGCCCTACCCCGGGCCGTCAATACGTGCTCGATGCCGATTATTTCCGCCGGATCGATGCGATGCACTACGTCATCTCGCATGATGACGGTCAGGCGACTCGCGGCCTCGCCGAAGCCGATGTGATCCTGGTCGGCGTGTCCCGCTCGTCGAAGACGCCGACCTCCTTCTATCTCGCCAATCGCGGCATCAAGGCGGCCAATGTGCCTCTGGTGCCCAACTTGCCGGTGCCGTCCGAACTGGTCGATCCACCTTGCCCGGTGGTCGGTCTGTTCATCGAGGCGGCACCGCTGATTGAAATTCGCCGCCATCGCCTCAGCCTGCTCGGCGCGCACGGGCCGGGACCGGGCCTGCAGCGTGACGAGGCCGCCTATGTCGACGAGGAGACGGTCGGTCAGGAACTGCTCTGGGCGCGCCGGCTCTGTGCGTCCCATGGCTGGCCGACGGTCAATGTCACCCGCCGCTCGATCGAGGAAACCGCGGCGGCGGTCCTGAAAATGATGGACGCCTGGCACGAGCGCCGGACGCACCGGACTTGACTTGAATGCATTATTTCTTAGCGTGGCCGGCTTCGTGCCCCACCTGACATTCAATCACCCGGTTTTCGGCAATCTTCTGCTCCGCGAGGCGGACGGGGCGCTCGTGTCGCTCGGTCGGGAAAGCGATGCGAAGACCGATGCGCCGACCCCGCTGCTCCGCCGCGCCGCCGAGGCCGGCGGCAGCGCCCGCGCGGTGGGCGGGGCGAACCGCAACAACCCGATCCCGATCCTGATTCCGTGCCATCGCGTCTGCGCCGCGAACGGACTCGGCGGCTATGCCGGCAGCAACAGACCCGGCCGGGAGCTGGACATGAAGCGCCGGCTTCCCGAACTCGAAGGCGCGCTTCAGGCGCCACCATTGTGGAGACAGAGATGAGCACCAAGGCAATTCGCATTCACGCCCATGGCGGGCCGGACGTCCTGCGCTGGGAGGACATGCCGACCCCCGAACCGGGTCCGGGCGAGGCGCTGGTCCATCACGAGGCGGTCGGCCTCAACTATATCGACATCTATTTTCGCATCGGCCTCTATAAAATCCCGCATCTGCCGGCGACGCTCGGGCTCGAGGGCGCGGGCGTGGTGCGCGCGGTCGGCGATGGTGTCACCGAGATCGCGGTGGGCGACCGGGTCGCCTATGCCGGCGGTCCGCTCGGCTCTTATGCGACCGACCGGGTGATCGCCGCCGACCGACTGGTCAAACTGCCCGATTCGATCGATTTCGCGACCGGCGCCGCGATGATGCTCCAGGGCATGACCGCGCAGTATCTGATCCGCCGCACCCGGCGGGTCCAGAAGGGCGAGACCATCGTTGTCCATGCCGCCGCCGGCGGTGTCGGGCTGATTCTCTGCCAGTGGGCGAAGCATCTCGGCGTGCGGGTGATCGGCGTGGTCTCGACCGAGGAAAAGGCCGAACTCGCCCGCGCCCATGGCGCCGGGCACACCGTGGTCGGCCACCAGAACCTCGCCGCCGAGGTGAAGCGCATCACCGAAGGCGCGATGGTGCCAGTCGTCTATGACAGCGTCGGCAAGGACACGTTCCTGCCCAGCCTCGACAGCCTTGCCCCGCTCGGCCTGATGGTCAGCTACGGTAATGCGTCCGGCCCGGTGCCGCCGGTCGAACTCGGAATGCTCGCGGCAAAGGGCAGCCTGTTCCTCACCCGCCCGTCGCTCTCCACCTATACGGCGAAACGCGCCGATCTGGTCGCGGTTGCGGAAGATCTGTTCTCGGTGGTCGCGAGCGGCGCGGTAAAAATCCGGGTCAACCAGACGTTTCCGCTCGCCGAAGCCGCCGCCGCCCAGACGGCGATGGAGGAGCGCCGCACCACCGGCAGCACTGTGCTGATCCCCTGAGCGCGGTTTCCTGACCCGGTTTTCGGGATCACGATCGGGTGACGCCTGCGCTCCCGCCACAATTTCGTGCTCTATCGTCACGGACATAAGGTTCGTAACGACAGGAGAAGAGCCATGTCCGACGTGAAACCATCCGAAACCCGCCGCGCCGTTCTGAAAAAAGCCGCCGGCCTCTCCGCCGCGATCGCCGTGGCCGGCATGGTCACCGCCCGCACCGCCGAGGCCGGGGGCATGTCGCCGGCCTCGGTCAAGTATCAGACCTCGCCGAAGGACGGCCATCAGTGCGACGGCTGCGCGCTCTTCGTCCCCGGCGCGTCGGCCAGTGCCAACGGCACCTGCAAGGCAGTCTCCGGTCCGATCAGCCCGAAAGGCTGGTGTACGCTCTGGACCGCGAAAGCCGGCTGAGAAAAGCCGCGTACAGCGAAACGGGCGGAGATTTGCTCCGCCCGCTTTGCGTCAGTCTGGTATCGGAGACCGTTCAGCCGCCGAGGGTCTGGATGTGGCCGACCTGGGCATACTGGATGTTCTGGTCGGGCGCGATGAAGGCCGGGTAGTTCTGGCCGATCGTCTGGCTCGCGACATGGGCGGAGATCACCGGGGCGACCGGCGCGCCGAAGGCGGGATCGGCCTCGCCCATCACGGCGGGGGTCTGGGTGGCGACCAGCGGCTGGGCCGGCAGATCGGGGATGCCCATGGCGTTGGCGGAACCCGCGCCGACGACGGTTGCGACCGCGAGGGCGGCGATGACGAGAATGTTTTTCATGACGAGGACTCCAACTCTGCCGGGGATCTGGCCTCACCATGGGGCCTTGCTGTCTCACCCGGCGATGAGTGGAATTTACGTCTTGACGCGGTTCCTAACCACGCCGGCAAACGGCATAAAATTCATGTCTCCACCGGATGAATGCTTCACCGGTCCCGTGGAAACAGGGTCGGCGGGAGCCGAAACGCCACCAGCCCGGTTTCGTAAAGCCGGCTGCACGAGGGCAGAACCAGCCTGTCCACCGGCGGGCGGATGAATCGCGCGAACCACCCGGCCGCCAGCGCGACCGGGATCGGCACCAGCATGTCGATCGGATAATGCACGCCGAGAAAAATGCGCGCCCACGCGACCGCGACGCCGTAGACCGCCAGCGCCCACCCTGCCCGCCTTATTGTATCCCGCCTCGCCGCACTGGTCATTATCAGCCCGCAAGCGAGGCTCCAGACCAGCGTCGCATGATCGGACGGAAACGAATTGTCCGGCGCGTGGGCGAGAAACCGATGCCCGAGCCCGATCATGAACGGGCGCGGTTCGTACCAGAGCCGGCCGAGGATCTGGTTCACACCGAGCGCCACGATGGTTGCCACCGCCGCCGCGATCAGGCCGCCGCGCGCCGCCCCGCCGCCCCGGACCCAGAGCCCGATGAGCAAAAGCGGCACAACGACGGGCGGCGTGACCGCGCAGACCCAGGCGAACCACAAGGCCCACGCTCCGGGATGCGCCGGGGCGTTGATCGCGAGAAAAAGCGCCTTGTTCCAGCCCATCGCCCCCTGCTCCCGGTTTCACCGTCACGACCGCGCGGCGCGGCCGGACGATGAAACACCTGAATTCCGCACGCCCCGCAAGATGCCGGTGTGGGAAGACGGGCGCGGGAAGACGGAGAGCGGAGCAGAAATCAGCCGACCAGACGCAGCCGTTTGCTGCGCGGCAGCATCAGCCGCTCGTAGGTGTCGAGATAATCGGTCGCCATCCGCCGTGCGGTGAAGCGCCGCTCGAACTCGGCGCGGATGCGCGCGCGGGGCAGGTCCGCCGCGCGCTTCAGCGCCGCCACCGCTTCCGCTTCGTCTTCGACGATGAAACCGGTCACGCCATCCTCGATGATTTCCGGCACCGAGCCGTGACCGTAGGCGATCACCGGCGTGCCGCAGGCCATCGCCTCGATCATCACCAGCCCGAACGGTTCCGGCCAGTCGATCGGCATCAGCAGGGCGCGCGCGCCGGAGAGAAAATCCGGCTTCGCCCGGTCGTCGATCTCGCCGATCAGTTCGGCGTCAGGCCCGAGCATCGGCCGGATCCCGGTATCGAAATACTCGACATCGACCCGGTCCACCTTGGCCGCGAGTTTCAGCGGAATTCCCGCCGCCCGTGCGATACGGATCGCCCGGTCCGGCCGTTTTTCCGGACAGATCCGCCCGAGAAACGCGACATAGTCCTGCCTGGCCGGCATCGGCGTCAGCAGATGTTCGGGCAGCCCGTGATGGACGGTCGTGATGAAGTTGCCTTCCGGCAGCGGCTCGCGCTGGCTGTCGGAAATCGACACCAGGTTCATCGGCGGCAGCCCGGCATAGACCGGCTTCAACTCCGGCAGGTCGAGCCGTCCGTGCAGCGTGGTCAGGAACGGCACCGGCTGACGGGAGAACAGCGAGGCCGACCAGTAATCCATGTGGAAATGCAGAACGTCGAACTCGTGTGCCATCTGCCGCACCCGCTCCATCAGCAGCATGTGCGGTCCCATGAAATCGCGGACCGAAGGATCCAGCCGCAGCGCGCGCGGCCAGACCGGTTCGAGCTTCGCCCGCGTCACCGAATCGCCGCTCGCGAACAGGGTCACATCGTGGCCCATCGCAACCAGTTCCTCGGTCAGGAACGAAACGACTCTCTCGGTGCCGCCATAAAGTTTCGGAGGAACAGCCTCGGTCAAAGGGGCAATCTGGGCGATTCGCATGATCGTTAAACTCCCGTGATAAATGCTAGACTTTCATTCACGGTTGGGAAGTTTGTTGTTCTGTACGGCAAATATTTGGCGCCACTGCCCTATTGCTGCCGCATTGGCTTCCAATCTTCAGCCTCATGACAGACGCACCGTTCCTCGCGCCACGGAAATCCTCGTTCCGGCACGCGAATACCGCTCCCGATGAAACTATCGTGAGCCAGTCCAGTCCCGGTATGACCTCGGGGACGATCGAGCGCCGGCCGCTGCGCTTCATCCTCGCCGCGATCGGCCGGCACAAATTCGGCCACGCGGTGATTTTCCTGTCGGTGATCACCGCGGTGAGCTGCGCGGTCGGCTCGCAATACGCGGTGAAAACCCTGGTCGACATTCTGGCCAACCATCAGACCGGCGCGGTCTGGGGCGCCTTTGCCGTGCTCGCCGGGCTGATCGCCGCCGACAACCTGGCCTGGCGGGTCGGCGGCTGGATGGCGGCGCGCAGCTTCGTCGCGGTCACCGGCGATCTGCGTCGCACTCTGTTCGATCATCTGCTCGGCCACGCCCCCGGCTACTTCGCCGAGCGCCGCCCCGGAATGCTCGCCGGCCGGATCTCCGCCACCGGTAACGCGGTATTCCGCATCGAAAGTCTCACCGCCTGGAACGTGTTGCCGCCGTTCATCGCCGTTCTCGGCGCGATCGGCACGATCGCAACGGTCGACCCGACGATGGGAGCGGTCCTGATCGTGGCGTCCCTCGCGCTCGGCCTCCTGCTCGCCTGGCTCGCCAATGCCGGGCGCGAGCTGCACAAGGATTATGCCACCGCCGCCGCCACGGTCGACGGCGAACTGGTCGATGTCATCAACAATGTCGGCGTGGTCCGCGCGTTCGGCGCTTCCTTGCGCGAAAGCCGGCGCTTCGCCGGCGATGTCGACCGCGAGACCGCGGCCCGCCGCGTCAGCCTGCGCTATCTGGAAAAACTCCGGATCGTCCATGCCGTTGTCACCGCGACCCTCACCGCCGCCCTGCTCGGCTGGACCCTGCTGCGCTGGCAGCACGGCCACGCCAGCCCCGGCGATGTCGTTCTGGTCACCACTCTCGGCTTCACCGTCCTGCACGGCACCCGCGATCTCGCGGTCGCCCTGGTCGAGATGGTGCAGGACTGGGCCCGCCTGACCGACGCTCTGGCAGCACTTCTGGTTCCGCACGACATGCCGGACGCGCCCGATGCCCCTGCCTTCATCGCCCCTACACATGCGACTCGGAGCGGCGCTGTCACGTTCGACGATATCGACTTCGCTTATCCCGGAGGGCGCTCGGTGCTGCACCGGTTCTCGCTCGCGATCGCGCCGGGCGAACGGGTCGGCCTGGTCGGCCGCTCCGGTTCGGGCAAGACCACCCTGCTCGCCCTTCTGCAACGCCAGTACGATGTCGCACGCGGCCGCATCATGGTCGACGGCGCCGATATCGCCGGGCTCGGCCGTGCCAGCCTCGCCGACGCGATCTCGGTGGTCTCGCAGGATGTCCAGTTGTTCCACCGCTCGGCGCTGGAAAACATCCGCTACGGCAAGCCCGGTGCCTCGGACGAGGAAGTTCGCGCCGCCGCCCGTGCTGCCCAGGCCGATGCCTTCATCGAAACCCTGCCCGAGGGTTACGCCACCCTTGTCGGCGAGCGCGGCATGAAGCTGTCCGGCGGCCAGCGCCAGCGAATCGCGATCGCCCGCGCCTTCCTGCGCGATGCGCCGATCCTTCTGCTCGACGAGGCGACCTCCGCGCTGGATTCGGAGTCAGAGGCCGGGGTGCAGGCCGCGCTCGACCAGCTCGCCGCCGGCCGCACCGTCATCGCGGTGGCGCACCGGCTGTCCACCCTGCGCGATTTCGACCGTATCGTGGTGATGGAGGATGGCGCGGTCATCGACGAGGGCGCGCCCGCTGCCCTCGCCCGCCGCCCCGGCCCGTATCGCGACCTGCTGCGCCATCAGGGGCTTCATCTGGCGGCGTAACCCGGGCGGCGCGATCTTCCGTTTCACCGATGGTCCAGAAAAGCCCCGATCTTTTCGGCATCCCCCGGTGTCGCCGGGTTGTAGACCACCATGCTGAGATCGGTCCGGCCATCGACCGCGAAGACCGAGAGTTCGAACGCGAACGGCCCGAGATCCGGATGGCGGATACGCTTGACCGCCTCGTGCTGGCCACCTCGAACATCGTTCTCTGCCCACATCGCCGCGAATTCGGGGCTGAACCGGCACAGCTCGCCGATGAGCGGTTCTGTCTCGGCCCTGACGCCGGCGCGGACGGCATCCGCCCTGAACGTGCCCAGGACGAACCGCGCCACGCTTTCCCAGTCGGATTGTGCCGACCGGGCGCGCGGGTCGAGAAAAATATAGCGCAAAATGTTACGCTGCCCCGGCGGCAGCGATCCGTAATCCGCCAGCATCACCGTCGCCGCCCGATTCCACGCCAGAACATCCCAGAGCGCGGTCCTGATCACGGCCGGGCTCGGGTCCAGTGCGTCGAGCACATGCTGCAACCGGGGCGTGACCCCCTCATCTTTCCGGTAGCGCGCTTCGGGCGGCCGGCCGAGCCCGAGCAGAAACAGATGCTCGCGTTCGACATCGGTCAGCATCAGCGCACGGGCGATCCGGTCGAGCACGTCAGCCGAAGGCGCGCCGCCGCGCCCTTGCTCCAGCCAGGTGTACCAGGTCGGGCTGATATGGGCGCGCTGGGCCACTTCCTCGCGGCGCAGACCGGGGGTTCGCCTGCGCTCCGGCGAAAAGCCGAGCGCGGCCGGGTCCAGCTTCATCCGCCGTCCCTTCAGATAAAGTCCGAGCCGGTTGCCGGTAAGGTTGTCGATGACGGGGCGTTCGCTCATCCTGTTAAAATTCTTACCATGATAATCTCACGACTTTACCAGAATAACCCGAAGACCGAACTCTGTCTTCAGCACATCATGGAGATCTGCCAATGCGCGTTTTCGTCACTGGCGCGACCGGGTTCATCGGCCTTCCCGTTACCCGCGAACTGATCGCCGCCGGTCATAAGGTTCTCGGCCTCGCCCGTTCGGATGGAGGAGCACAATCCCTGACTGCTCTCGGTGCCGAGATCCAGCGCGGGTCACTTGAAGACCTCGAAAGCCTGCGGGCCGGGGCAAGCGCCGCGGATGCCGTCATTCATCTCGCCTTCATTCACGACTGGTCGAATTTTGCCGCGAGTTGCGAGGCTGACGCTCGCGCCATCGAAGCCTTGGGGACGACGCTTGAAGGTTCCGAAAAACCCCTGATCGTTACCGCCGGCACGGCGGGACTGGTCGGACCGGGTCGGATTGCCACCGAAGCTGATAACGTGCCGCCGGATTTTCCATACCCCCGTGTTTCGGAGCAGGCAGCCCTCTCACTGAAAGGTGTGCGCGCCTCGGTCATGCGCCTTCCCCAGGTTCACAATACGGTCAGTCAGGGGTTCATCACGATCATGGTGAAGACTGCGCGCGAAAAGGGCGTTTCGGCTTACATCGGCGAGGGCCGCAACCGCTTTGCGGCAGCGCATATTTCGGATGTCGCCCGGCTTTACCGGCTGGCTCTGGAACAGAACGAACCGGGTTCCCGATATCACGCGGTCGCCGAAGAGGGGGTGCTGATGCGTGATATTGCCGGAGCCATTGGCCGTCGGCTGGACGTACCGGTCAAATCCATCTCCGCCGACGAAGCCGGCGCGCATTTCGGTTGGTTTTCCATGTTTGTGGCGCAAGACCTTATGGCCTCAAGCGAGAAGACACGGCGAGAACTCGGCTGGCAACCCACCGGCCCCGGCCTGATCGTCGATCTCGAACACCTTCAGCCGTAGGATTGAATCCTCCCTTCGAGATGCGGTTCGGTGTCAGTTCACTGTATCCCATTCGACCGGCACGGCCGCGAGGTCAGCGAGCGGCGTCATGTGAGCCGCCAGATCGGGGCGGACGAGCGGCATCAGCACCAGATGGCCCGGCATGTAGAATTGCAGGACGGAAAAAGCCTGCTGCGCGACGCCCGGATCGACCGGAAGATCCCTGAACGTCGCATTGACCATGATATCCTGCTCGGCGGGCGAATCGGGAAAGATGACCATGCTGGCCTTGGGCTCCGCCATGTTCCACCCGACCCGCATGTGGCGCAGCATCGCGCCGGCAACATAGGGCGGCAGAACGGTTGGCGCCGGTGTGCCATGGAGCACGCTGGTGGATTTTTCGAGCGTGGTCATGTTGACGCCCGGTTTGAGGCCGGCCCTGTGTTCGGGGTCGCCATTGATCGTGCCGAACCGGTACAGGGAATCCAGTTGGCCGGGCGAGAGCGTGAACACCGCCTTGTCCGGCGCGTCGTTCAGGTCGTTGAACAGCGCGATGCCGATGCCATTCACGAGGCAGTGCCGGAGAACGCCGGCATCGCGAGCGAGGCATTCCAGAAGGCGGGCAGAAATTCGGCAAACCACCGGTCGTTTCGCTCGTGTCGCGGCACCGTCAGCAACCGCGCGACGATGCCGGTCATCGCCAGGTCGTGCATCCTTTCCGCGTGCCTGCCGAAACCGTTCGGTCCGACCAGGGTCACCGGTTTCGCCGCCATGTTCCGCCTTTCGATCGGGTCGCCCGGTGCGGGGTCATCCGGGCAACGGGATGAATTCGGTTTCTCCGGGAACCGGCGGAAACCGGCCGGATTTCCAGTCTTCCTTCGCCTGCTCGATCCGCTCCCGGCTGGAGGAGACGAAATTCCACCAGATATGCCGCGGCCCGTCCATGGTGTCGCCGCCGAGCAGCATCACCCGGCTCGGCCGGGTCGCGCGCAGGGTGATGCGGTCGCCGGGGCGGAAGATCAGAAGGCGAGGGGCCTCGAACCGGTCGCCCGCAATCTCGACCTCGCCGTCGACGAGGTAGACCGCGCGTTCCTCGTAGTCGGGGTCGAGCGGAGCCGAAGCCCCGGCCTCCAGCGCGACCTCGGCATAGAACCAGCCGGTCAGGGTATCGACCGGCGCGCGGACCCCGAAGGCGGAGCCGGCGATCACCCGCGCCCGGATGCCGCGATCCGTGACCGACGGCAGGCTTTCCGCATCGAAATGCTGGAACGAGGGCGCGATCTCCTCGCATCCGGCCGGCAGGGCGATCCAGCTTTGCAAGCCGAGCATCCGTTGGCCGTCATGACGCTGGAGATCGGGCGTGCGCTCGGAATGGGCGATGCCGCGCCCTGCGGTCATCAGGTTCATCGCGCCGGGCACGATTTCCTGCACATGGCCCGCGCTGTCGCGGTGCAGGATGCTTCCGTCGAGCAGATAGCTGACGGTTGCGAGCCCGATATGCGGGTGAGGGCGCACATCCATCCCCTGACCGGCGATGAACTGGACCGGGCCGAAATGGTCGAAAAAGATGAACGGCCCGACCATCTGGCGCTTCGCGTGTGGCAGCGCCCGCCGAACCTCGAATCCGCCGAGATCGTGCGCACGCGGAACCAGAACCAGTTCCAGACTGTCGCAGGAGCATTTGTCGCCCTGAATCGGGTCGCTCGCGGGCATCCAGCTCATGACGCACCTCCTTCAGGACGATATCGTCTTGATAAATCAGGCACGGCCGGGCGTCACGACAATTCCGGAATCATCCTTACCCCATGGTCAGAAAACCCGGAGCCTCGCTGATTGGCGACGCGGCGGCGAGGGCGGCGATGTCCGGCACCGGCCGCGAGAGTTCGGCAATTCCGGCTCCGGCCGCCTCGATCGCCGAAGCAATCGCAATGGCCTGCGCATCGCCATGGCGCTTTGTGACGATCTGGACCCCGAACGGCATTCCGTCGGCATCAATGCCCAGCGGCAGGGACAGTGACGGATGCCCGGCGATGGTGACCGCATAGGCGAGGGCGAGCCAGTGGAAATAGGAT
>DASVGZ010000365.1:0-2659 GCA_036379275.1 Acidiphilium sp.
AAACGCCGAGCGACGAGATCGCGAACAGGTAGAGCAGGCCGACATTGATGTTCGCGATCCCCCAGTGATCGTTCACCGGAATCACCGCCCAGGCGAGAATCGCAAGCCCGAAGGTGATCATCGGGGCAATCAGGAACAGAAAGCGGTTCGATCCATCGGGAATGACGGTTTCCTTGAACAGCATCTTGATCGCGTCGGCGAAGGGTTGCCATAGCCCGAAGGGACCGACCACGTTAGGGCCGCGCCGCAACTGCACCGCCGCGAGAACCTTGCGTTCCGCATAGGTCAGATAGGCGACGCCGATCAGAAGCGGCACGATCAGCGCCAGCGACTTGAGCAGCGTCAGGATCAGAATGCCGAAATCGGTCGTGAAAAATCCACCCTGCATCGCGCTTACTCCGCCGCCTGCTGCATTGGAGCAACGATCTCCGCGATGCACCGCGCCATGGTCGGGCTCGCCCGGCTGACCGGATCGGTCTGATAGTAGCTGTCGAACGCCGGCAGAAAAGGAGCATCCAAAACCGCACCGGCATCGCCGGCCGGCTTCGCATCGCCGGTATGGGCGATCCGCCGGACCGTGTCGGGTTCGGCAAAGACCGGATTGGCCTCGACAAGCCGCTGGCGCACCGAAGCGAGATCGTCATAAGGCAGCGGCTTGCCGAGAACCGCACTGAATTCACGCAGGATCGCCCAGTCTTCGCGCGCCTGCCCGGGCGGGAACACGGCGCGCAACGCGGTCTGAACCCGTCCCTCGGTATTCACGTAGGTGCCGGGCTTTTCGGTATAGGCCGCCCCTGGCAGAATCACATCCGCGCGCGCAGCACCTCGGTCGCCATGATGCCCCTGGTAGACGACAAAGGTTTTCGGATCGATTCGGTGCGTATCGAATTCGTCGGCGCCGAGAAGCCACAGAAGATCCACATCGCCGTCCAGCATCTCGGCAATCGATTTACCGCCATCGGGAACGAAGCCGAGATCGAGTGCTCCCATCCGGGCCGCCGCGTTGTGCAGCACATTGAAGCCATGCCAGTCGGGGCCGAGCATTCCGGTCGCCTCGGCGATCTGCCAGCAGGCGGCGAGAACGGCGGCGCCATCCGGCCGGGCGAGCGCGGCCTGGCCGAGAATCAGCATCGGACGCTTCGCGGCGGCAAGGCGTCGGGTGAAATCGTGCGACGGGTCGAGGAGCGCGCGGAGTGCTGCACCGTCATTGCCGAGATTCTGGCAGTCATAGGTCAGATCGACCGCCGGACCGACCAGACCAGCCAGAAACCCTTTGCACTCAATCCAGCGCCGGCGCAGCCTTGCATTCAGCACCGGCGCTTCGTGGCGCGGATTCGCACCGACAATCAGCACCGCATCGGCCTCGTCGATACCTTCGATCGTCGTGTTGAACCGGTAGAATTCGCGCCGGGCCCAATCGATCGCCGCGCCGTCCTGCCGGCAGTCGATGTTGCGCGACCCGATCGCCGTCATCAGGTCCTTCAGCGCCATCATGCTTTCGGCATCGCACAGGTTTCCGGCGATCGCACCGACCCGGGCCGGATCGGTGTTCGTGATTTTCTCGGCAATTGCCGCGAACGCCTCGGCCCAGGTCGCTTCCTGAAGCTTTCCGTCACGCCGGATCCAGGGGCGGTCAAGACGCCGGCGCTTCAGGCCATCCACGGCGAAGCGCGACTTGTCCGCCAGCCATTCCTCGTTCACCGCATCGTTGTTGCGCGGCAAGATGCGCAACACCTCGCCGCCCCGGGCATCGATACGGATGTTGCTGCCGAGCGCATCGAACACATCCACGCTGTCGGTCTTGCGCAGTTCCCAGGTGCGGGCGACGAACGAATAGGGTTTCGATGTCAGTGCGCCGACCGGGCAAAGATCGATGATATTCCCGGAAAGTTCGGAGGTCAGCGCACTCTCGATATAGTTGGTGATCTCCATGTTCTCGCCGCGCGAGGTCGCGCCGAGTTCCGGCACGCCCGCGACTTCCGACAGGAAACGAACGCAGCGCGTGCAGTGGATGCAGCGCGTCATCACCGTCTTCACCAGCGGACCGAGATACTTGTCGGTCACCGCGCGTTTGGTCTCGCTATATCGAGAGTAGCCGCGGCCGTAGCCCATCGCCTCGTCCTGCAGGTCGCATTCGCCGCCCTGATCGCAGATCGGGCAATCGAGCGGGTGGTTGATCAGCAGGAATTCCATCACGCCGCGCCGGCCCTGGCGCACTTTCTCGGTGTCTGTGAAAATCACCATGCCATCGCCAACCGGCTGCCCGCAGGACGCCACCAGTTTCGGCATCTTCTCGACCTCGACGAGGCACATCCGGCAATTCCCGGCGATCGACAGCCGTTCATGATAACAGAAGCGCGGGATTTCTTTCCCCGCCGCCTCTGCCGCCTGCAACACGGTGAAGCCGTTCGGTACCTCGATCTCGATGCCGTCGACAGTAACTTTTGCCATCAGTCTTGCTCTCTAGCGGCGACGAAATGAAGCGCTCGATCCGCGGGCGTAATCCGGAAATCCACGACGATGCTGTTCATGAACTGATCTCCGTCAATCGGCCGCGATGCGCGATACGATGCCGGCCTTGTAGTCGGCGATCCGCTGCTCGACCACCGGACGGAAATGCCGGAGCAGTCCCTGAATCGGCCAGGCGGCGGCATCGCCC
>DASVGZ010000366.1:0-3405 GCA_036379275.1 Acidiphilium sp.
GGCGATAGGCGTCGAGATCGTCGTCGTATTCAGCAACCTTCCCGTTCGCGACCAGAAGCAACCGGTCGGCGATCAGGTCGATCAGATGGGTGTCGTGGGTGACGAGGATCACCGCGCCGGGAAAATCGGTCAGGGCGCGGACCAGCGCCTCGCGGGCGTCGATGTCGAGATGGTTGGTCGGTTCGTCGAGAATCAGCACCTGCGGCGCATCGCGGGTGGCGAGCGCCAGAAGGAGGCGCGCCTTCTCGCCGCCCGACAACTGGCCGACCCTGGTTTCGATTCGCGCCGCATCGAGCCCGAAGCGCGCGGCCTGGGCGCGCAACTGGGTCACCGTCGCCGCCGGCAAAGCGCGGGCCAGATGCTGGAGCGGCGTATCGTCGAGAACGAGATCGTCCTCCTGATGCTGGGCGAAATAGCCAACGGTGATGCCGCGGGTGCGGAACACCGTGCCGCTCATCGGGTCGAGCCGGCCGGCCAGCGCCTTCGCCAAAGTCGATTTGCCGTTGCCATTGGCGCCGAGCAGGGCGATCCGGTCTTCCATATCGACCCGAAGACCGATTCCGGTCAGCACCGCCCTGCCATCGTAGCCGAGCGTCACCCGGTCGAGCGAGATCAGCGGCGGCGCGAGGTCCCTCGGCTCGGGAAAGGCGAAACGGGTCGGCGCGTCCTCCACGATCGTGTCGATCGCCGGCAGCCGGGCCAGCGCCTTCAGCCGTGACTGCGCCTGCCGCGCCTTGGTCGCCTTGGCGCGGAACCGGTCGACGAAGTCCTGCATGTGGGCGCGCTGGGCGGCGATGCGCGCGGCCTCGCGGTTCTGCTGTTCGGCCCGTTCGGTGCGAATGCGCACGAACTCGGCAAAGCCGCCAGGGGTCAGGCCGATCTTGCCGCGATCGAGATGGGCGATCGAATCCACCGCGCGATCCAGAAGGTCGCGATCGTGCGAGACCATCAGCACCGAGCCGGAAAACCGGGCGAGCCAGGTCTCCAGCCAGAGGGTCGCCTCAAGATCGAGGTGGTTGGTCGGTTCGTCGAGCAGAAGCAGGTCGGGCGCCGCGAACAGGGCCGCCGCGAGGGCGACTCGCATCCGCCAGCCGCCGGAGAAACTCGCCATCGGCCGGCCTTGCGCGCTCTCGTCGAAGCCGAGCCCGGCGAGAATGGCGCCGGCACGCGCCTCCGCCTGCTCCGCGCCGATCGCGATCAGCCGGTCGTGGATTTCGGCCAACCGTTCCGGAGCGGCATGATCGGTCTCGGCAAGCAGGGCCGTGCGTTCGAGATCGGCGGCGAGCACCACAGCCATCGGGGTCACGTCGCCCGCCGGTGTTTCCTGGGCGACGGTGCCAAGTTTCGCCCCCCGGGCAAGCCGGATCGTGCCGCCATCCGGCGCATGGACCCCGGTGATCAGCTTGAGCAGGGTCGATTTGCCGGCGCCGTTGCGGCCGATCAGCCCGATCTTGCGGCCGGGATCGACGGTCAGGGCGGCATGGTCGAGCAGAGCTCTTCCGGCCAGGCTGAAGGACAGGTTCTCGATGCGCAGCAGGCTCATGGCGGGTTGCTATCGCAGAGCGCGGGACTTGCCCATATCACCCCGGTTCGGTATGGCCGCGCGCAATCCACATATGTCAGACGAAAGACCCTCAATCATGGCCACTGAACGCACCCTGTCGATCATCAAGCCCGACGCGACCCGCCGCAACCTGACCGGGCGGATCAACGCCAAATTCGAGGCCGCCGGGCTGCGCATCGTCGCCCAGAAGCGGCTTCAGCTCACCAAAGGCCAGGCCGAGGCGTTCTATGCCGTTCACAGCGAGCGACCGTTTTTCGCCGGTCTCGTCTC
Source organism: Acidiphilium sp. (assembly GCA_036379275.1). Taxonomy (GTDB): domain Bacteria; phylum Pseudomonadota; class Alphaproteobacteria; order Acetobacterales; family Acetobacteraceae; genus Acidiphilium. Next base: position 1,835 of record DASVGZ010000366.1, read on the forward strand.
GTTCATGACCTCGGGTCCGGTGGTCGCCCAGGTGCTCGAAGGCGACGGCGCGGTTGCGAAAAACCGCGAGATCATGGGCGCGACCGACCCGAAAAAGGCCGCCGCCGGCACGATCCGCGCCGAATTCGCCGAGGATATCGAGGCCAACTCGGTGCATGGCTCGGACGCCGCCGACACCGCCGCCCAGGAGATCGCGTTCTTCTTCTCGGGTATCGAGATCGCCGGCTGACCGTTACCCGGCTGACCGTTACCCGGCTGGCCGCTCATCCGTGATGCAGCGGCCAGACCACCATGATCAGCGGCACCGCCACCGCCATCACGACGATGCTCAACGGCAGACCCAGCCGCCAGTAATCGCTGAACCTGTAAGCGCCCGGCCCCATCACCAGAATATTGCAGGGATGCCCGGTGGGGATCAGCATCGGAGCGGACGCTCCCACCGCGACCGCCATCAGCAGCGGATCGACCCCGACCTGCATCCCATGCGCAACCCCGGCCGCGACCGGCGCCATCAGCACCGCGGTCGCCGCGTGATTCACCACGTTCGACAGCAGCATCGTTCCCAGGATCATCACCGCGATGATGCCGAACGGCGGCATGTGATGGGCGAGCGCCACGAACAGGTCGGCGATGGTCTTCGCGCCGCCGGTCTGCTGAAGCGCCTGCCCGACCGGGATGATCGCGCCGAGCAGGACGATCACCGGCCATTCGATCGCATCGTAGATGTCGCGCACCGAAATCAGCTTCGCCAGCGTCATCGCCAGCGCGCCGCAGGTGAACGCGACATCGGTCGGCAGGATGCCGGTCGCGGCCAGGGCGATCGCGACGGCGAAAATGCCCAGGGCGGTCGCCACGCGTGACGACTTTCCGAGGCGGATGTCCCGCTCGGCGAGAGGCAGGCAGCGCAGGCGGGTCATCACCTCATCCAGCACGTCGACATCGCCCTGCAGCAACAGGACATCACCCGCCGCGAGCGGAATGTCGGAATGCCGCCCCTCGATCCGCCGCCCCTGCCGCGCGACCGCCAGCAGATTCGTCCCGTACCAGTGGCGCAGCCGGAGCGAGGCAGCCGACCGCCCGACCAGACGCGAGCCGGGCTGCACGATGGCTTCCACCACCTCGATATCCTTCGATTTCAGGAAGTCGGCGCCGATCTCCTTGTCCTCGGCCAGGGTGAGTCTGGCGGCATCGAGCAGGATCGAGAGATTGCCGGCATCGGCCTCGATCACCAGGCTGTCGCCGGCCGAAAGGCGCTGATGGCGCAGCGGAGCAAGCCGCCGGTCGTCGCCGCGCACCAGCCCGACCACAGCGAAATCCGCCTCCACCCCGCTTTCCAGTTCACCCAGCGTCCGGCCCTCGAACGGCGTGCCCTCCCCGACCTCCGCCTCGGTAAGATATCTGGCGATGCCATAATGCTCGTCTCCGCTCTTGCCGCTCTGCCGCTCGGGCACCAGGAACCGGCTCGCCAGCACCATGAAGACCAGACCCGCCACGGCGACGTCGGCGCCGACCGGCGTGAACGAGAACATGGTGAAATCGCCATGCGCGACATGGCCGCGATAGGTCGCGAT
>DASVGZ010000367.1:0-2713 GCA_036379275.1 Acidiphilium sp.
TCGGCAGGGCGGTGTCGGTCGGCGCGTCCGGGCTCGGGCTCGGACTGGCGCGGACGGCGATCGCGGCGGGCGCGGTGACGCCGAAGGGAACGGACGCGGCGCGGCAGACGGTTGGCGGCGGCGCGGCGATCATCGCCGGAAGCTGTTCGGCGGCGACGCTGGCGCAGATCGGGGCGGTGGAAGAACGGATACCGGTGCGGCGGCTCGATATCGGCGGGCTGATCGATGGCGGGGACGGGATCGCCGGGGCGATCGCCTGGGCGGGAGACAGGCTTGCGGACGGGCCGGTTCTGCTCGCGAGCAGCGCCGGGCCGGAGACGGTCGCGGCGTTGAGGGCGGCGCATGGCGAGGCGGTCGGCGCGCGGATCGAGCAGACGCTGGCCGAAATCGCCGCCGATCTGGTCGCGCGCGGGGTCAGGCGGCTGATCGTCGCCGGTGGCGAGACCTCGGGCGCGGTGATCGACCGGCTCGGCGTCGCGGCGTTCGGGATCGGCGCGGAAATCGCGCCCGGCGTGCCGCTGCTTCACGGCATGGGCGAGCCGGCGATGACGTTCGCGCTGAAATCCGGCAATTTCGGCGGCGCCGACTTTTTCTCCCGCGCGCTCGCCCGGATGACCTGACAATGATTGACGAAACATCGGTCGATCTCGATGCCTATCTCGCCCGCATCGGGATGACGGCACCGGTCGCGCCGGATATCGGGACGCTGCGCGCCCTGATCGCCGCGCATACGGCGTCGATTCCGTTCGAGAATCTCGACCCGTTTCTGGGCGTACCGGTCGCGATCGACCTCGCATCGGTCCAGCGTAAGCTGGTCGGCCGGAACCGGGGCGGCTACTGCTTCGAGCAGAACCGGCTGTTCGGCGATGTGCTGCGCAGGATCGGGTTCGACGTGACCGATCTCGCGGCGCGGGTGCTCTGGGGGCAGCCGGAGGATACGATCACCGCGCGCAGCCACATGGTACTGAAAGTCGGGCTGGAGGGTCGGACCTGGCTGGTGGATGTCGGCTTTGGCGGACGGACGCCGACGGCGCCGCTGGACTTCACCGCCGATATCGAACAGGCAACGCCGCACGAGGCATTCCGCCTGATCCGGCCCGGGGATGGCGACTGGCGTTTGCAGATCGGCATCGAGGATGCGTGGCGGACGCTGTACCGTTTCGATTTGCAACCGCAGTTCTTCATCGACTATCGCGTCAGCAATTACTGGACCTCGACAAACCCGGAGTCGAAATTCGTCACCTCGCTGACCGTGGCGCGCGCGGCACCCGGGCGCAGGTTGACCCTGAACAACCGCGAATTCGCCGTGCGTGCCATTGGCGGAGCGACCGAACGGCGTGTGCTGCGGGATGCCGGGGAAATCCGCGCCGTGCTGGAGCGCGAATTTCTGATCCGGCTGCCCGATCACCCCGATCTCGACCGGAAACTAGTGGAGCGAATTTGACGTTTGAATCCCGCCTTCCGAGACTGATTTTTCAAACGTCAAATTCATAAGCTCCACTAGAATCATATGCTTGCTAGTGGTCCTTTGATTCCGACATTTGCTTGAGCGACTGCCCGAAGCGGGATGCAAATGTCGGAATCGGACCACTAGACGGTCTCGCGCGCTGACCCGCGATTGCCTCCCGGAATATCGCTTTACAGGGTGCGGCAGGCTTCGTATAAATCGATTAACCCGAACGGTTCGGACTCCGGGTTGCGGCTTTGAATTTTGAAATCATCAAGGAGGAGACAATGAAAATTTCATTGCGCGGCTTGCTGGCCGGGACTGCCGTGGCCGGGTTCGCCGGGTTGCTCGCGGCGGGGCCGATGCCGGTGGCCAATGCGGCGACCGGAGCGAAGGCGCGGGTCGCCATCGTTGTGCGCGATTTCGGCAATCCATACTGGCGCGCGCTGCGCGACGGCGCGGTGGCCGAGGGCAAGAAGCTCGGCGTGCCGGTGAGCGTGCAGGCGGGCTCGACCGAGACCGATTCGGTCGGCGAGAACGCGAAAATCTCGACCATGGCGAACGAGAATTTCACATGCTTCGGCGTGGTGCCGGTCAACGCCACCAACATCATCACCCCGCTGATTCCGGTTTCCAAGAAGGGGATTCCGATCATCAACCTCGATACCGCGCTCGACCCCAAGGCGGTCGCGGCGGCGGGGCTGAAGATCACCGGCTTCATCGGCTCGGACAATTCAGAGGCCGGCACGATCGCGGCGAACTACATGCTGAAGCTTCTGCACGACAAGGGCAATGTCGCGATTCTCGAAGGCATCCCCGGCGAGCATAACGGCATCCTGCGCGAGACCGCGTTCCGCCAGACCACGGCGGGCAAGCTCACCGTGGTGCAGGCCGAATCCGCCGATTACGAGCGCAGCCGCGCACTGACCGAGGCCGAGGCGATGCTGCGCGTGCATCACGATCTCAACGGCATTTTCGCTGCCAATGACGAGATGGGGCTGGGCGCCGCGCAGGCGATCGCCAATGCCGGCAAGTCGAAGTCGATCCATGTCGTCAGCATCGACGGCGTGAAGGAAGCTCTGGAATCGGTCAAGTCGGGCAAGCTCGCCGGCACCGTCTCGCAGTATCCGTACGCCGAGGGCGAGATGGCTGTGCAGGCCTGCGAGAAACTGGCCGAAGGTCAGCCGATTCCGGCGCATATCACCTCGCCGATCGAGCTGATCACGCCGAAGAACGCGAGCGAGGCGCTGAAGGCGTTCCCGCGGC
>DASVGZ010000368.1:0-5811 GCA_036379275.1 Acidiphilium sp.
GTTCCCAGCCGCCCGCCGAGCACCGATCCGGTCAGGCCGATCTCCAGCGAGCCGAGATGGCCGCGCCCGATCGCCCGCACCTCCTCGGCCGCGCGCGTGGCCTGACCGAGAATCGACCGCGCATGGTCGAGCAGGGCAGAACCCGCCGCGGTCAGGCTGACCTTCCGGCTGGTGCGCTCGAACAGAGCAACCCCGAGCTCGGCTTCAAGATCGCGGATCTGCTGGCTTAGCGGCGGTTGAGACACGTGAAGCCGTGCCGCCGCCCCGGTGAAACTCAGGGTTTCGGCCACCGCCATGAAATAGCGCAGATGCCGCAGTTCCATGATTAATACTCAAAAAATATTAATAACTACGAATGATATATTGGACGTATGATTAAAATCAAGCGAGACTGCCTCGATGGTCATGGTTCCGATACGGTTTTGCCTGATGCGAGCCTGTCCTGTTGGCGCTCCCCCGCCACGGAGGCTAAACCTCCGGCTCCGGCCACGAGCACGGGCAAACACGTCGAGGAAACCCGCACCATGACCATCGCCTCCCCCGATATCGTCACCATCCGGCAGACCGGCACCGCCGTGCCCGTGGAAGTGCCATCCACCCCGCGCGCACTCCTGCGTGCGATGTTCGATGCCGCGGTAGCCGCCGCCTTACCGGATCGGGTGGTGGCGCCCCATCTGCCCGCGCCGGCGAAAGGCCGGACGGTCGTCATCGGTGCCGGCAAGGCCTCTGCCGCGATGGCGCGCGCGGTCGAGGATGTCTGGCAGGGCGATCTCGAAGGCATCGTGGTCACCCGCTACGGCCATGCGGTGCCGTGCGAACGCATCGAAATCGTCGAGGCCGCCCATCCGGTGCCCGATGATGCCGCCGAACGCGCCGCCGCCCGGATGCTCGATCTGGTAAAAACCCTCGGGCCGGACGATCTGGCGATCGCGCTGATCTCCGGCGGCGGTTCCTCTCTCCTGTCCCTGCCTGCGCCGGGTCTGACCCTTACCGACAAACAGGCGATCAACCGCGCGCTGCTGCGCTCGGGCGCTGCCATCGGCGAGATGAACTGTGTGCGCAAACATCTCTCCGCGATCAAGGGCGGCCGCCTCGCCGCCGCCGCATATCCGGCGCGGGTGCTGACCCTGGTGATTTCGGACGTGCCCGGCAACGACCCGGCGACCGTCGCCAGCGGCCCGACCGTCGCCGATCCGACCGATTTCGCCGAAGCGCGGGCGATCCTCGCGAAATACAACATCACCGAACCGGCCTCGGTTATCCGCCTGCTCGACGCGGCTGCCGACGAAACCCCGAAGCCGGGCGATTCCCGCCTCGCCCACGCGGAGAGCGTGATGATCGCCACCCCGCAGATGGCGCTCGAGGCGGCGGCATCGGTCGCGCGCAAGGCCGGCATCGCACCGCTGATCCTCGGTGAGGCGATCGAGGGCGAGTCGCGCGAGGTCGCGAAGGTGATGGCCGGCATCGCCCGTCAGGCGGTGCTGCACGACCAGCCGGCGCCCTCGCCCTGCGTGCTGATTTCGGGCGGCGAGACCAGCGTGACCGTGCGCGGCAATGGCAGCGGCGGGCGCAATGTCGAATTCCTGCTCGCCCTTGCGGTCGAACTCGACGGGCTTGCCGATGTCTACGCCCTTGCCGCCGATACCGACGGAATCGACGGCATGGAACCGGTCGCCGGCGCGATCGTCACCCCCGACACGCTGGACCGCGCCCGCGCGCTCGGGATCGACCCGCGCGCGAGTCTCGACGCGAACGACTGCCACCCGATCTTTGCCGCGCTGGGCGATCAGGTCGTCACCGGCCCGACCCTGACCAACGTGAACGATTTCCGCGCGATCCTGATCTTGCCCAGAACCAAAGAAAGCTGACATGCCGCATCCTGCCTCTCGTCCGCACGAAGCCGCCGATGCCTCCCGGATCATGGACCGGCTCGACGCGCTGGCACGCTTCAGCGCCGATGCGGACGGTCTCACCCGCCTTTATCTGACGCCTGAGCATCGCGCGGCGGCGGATCAGGTCGCCGACTGGATGCGCAAGGCCGGACTTGCGGTCAGGATGGACGGAGTCGGCACCGTGATCGGCCGCTATGAGGGCACACAGCCGGGATTGCCCGCCCTGCTGCTTGGTTCGCATATCGACACGGTGCGCAATGCCGGACGTTACGATGGCTGCTTCGGCGTAATCGCCGCGATCGAGGCCGTCGCACGGCTTCGCGATGCCGGCATCCGCCTTGGCTTCGCGATCGAGATCGTCGCTTTCGGCGACGAGGAGGGCGTGCGGTTTCCTGTCACCCTCACCAGTTCGCGCGCCCTTGCCGGCACGCTCGATCCGGCGACACTCGATGCCACCGACGACGACGGGATTTCGCTCCGCACGGCGCTCGCGAAATTCGGCGCCCCCGGCTTCGACGATCCGAAACAGCTCGGCCACGGCCCCGATCGGGTGCTCGGCTATTGCGAACTGCATATCGAGCAGGGGCCGGTGCTCGAGGCGGAAGACCTGCCGGTCGGTCTGGTTACCGCGATCGCCGGGGCGGCGCGCTACTCGATCGGCATTGCCGGCACCGCCGGGCATTCGGGAACCGTGCCGATGCCGCTGCGCCACGACGCGCTGTGCGCCGCCGCCGAGATGATTCTCGCCGTCGAGCGCATCGCCCGGGAAAACGGCGCCGTGGTTGCGACCGTCGGCACCATCGCCGCCCGGCCCGGCGCGGTCACTGTGATTCCCGGCGAGGTGCGGTTCTCGCTCGACATCCGCAGCGCCGACGACGCCGCACGCGCCAACACAACGCGCGAGGTTTTCGCTGAATTCACCGCGATCGCCGAACGGCGCGGCACTCCGGTCGATATCGGCGGGCTCTATCAGGAAGAAGCAGCGCCCTGCACGCCGGCCCTGACCGCCTCGCTCGAAGCCGCCATCGTCCGGCACGGCATAAGGCCGCTTCGCCTGCCGAGCGGCGCCGGGCATGACGGGCTCGCGATGATCGCGCTCTGCCCGATCGCCATGCTGTTTGTCCGCTGCAAGGACGGCATCAGCCACAATCCGGCGGAATCGATCACTGCCGCGGATGCCGGAATCGCGGTCGATGTGTTAGTCGATTTCCTGCGCCATTTCGATCCAGCCTCCATCAAGGGATGACAGAATTGAACGAGACCCAAGCGGCAGACATCAGCCGGTTCCTCGCCGCCGACCGCAAGCGCCAGACCGATTTTCTCGCCGAACTGGTCAAATGCCCGTCGGACAATCCGGCCGGCGACTGCGCTGCCCATGCCGAGCGCGCCGCGTCGCTGCTGGAGGGGTTCGGCCTCACCGTCGAACGCCACAAGGTGCCGGACGACCTGGTGCGCCAGAACGGCATGATCAGTGCGACCAACCTGGTCGTGCGTCACAAGTTTGGAACCGGCGGCCCGACCATCGCGCTGAACGCGCATGGCGACGTGGTTCCCCCCGGCGAAGGCTGGACCCGCGACCCCTATGGTGCGGAAATCGTCGATGGCTGGATGGTCGGGCGTGGCGTCGCGGTCTCGAAATCCGATTTCGCCACCTACACCTGGGCGCTGCTCGCACTGCGCGCGAACGATGCGGGGCTGAACGGAACCGTCGAACTTCACTTCACCTATGACGAGGAAGCCGGCGGCGCGATCGGCCCCGGACTGATCCTGTCCGAAGGCATTTCCCGCCCCGATCTCGCGCTCGGTGCGGGCTTCTCCTACGGGGTGGTCGACGCGCATAACGGCTGCCTGCACCTCGAAGTTCAGGTGGACGGCAAATCCGCCCACGCGGCGATGCCCTTCACCGGCATCGACGCGCTGGAAGCCGCGACCCCGATCCTCGCCGCGCTTTACGGGTTGCGCAAAACCCTCGCCGAGAAAACCTCGGCGATCGCGGGCATCGGCAGCCCGCAACTGACAATCGGTCTGATCAAGGGCGGTATCAACACCAATGTGGTGCCCGACCGCGTGACCTTCCGGCTCGACCGGCGGATGATCCCCGAGGAAAATCCCGCAACCGTCGAAGCGGATCTGCGCCGCGTAATCGAAGAGGCCGCCACATCGGTGCCCGGCGCGCGTGTCACCGTGCGGCGGATTTTGCTCGCCGAACCTCTCGTGCCCTCGCCCGGCGCGAAACGCCTGACCGATCTGCTCTGCGTCCATGCGAGCCGGATCATGGGCGAGCCGGTCATCGCCAAGGGTGTGCCGCTCTACACCGATGCCCGCCACTATGCCGCCGCCGGCGTGCCGATCGCCCTCTACGGCGCGGGGCCGCACACGATCGAGGAAGCCAACGCCCATCGCGCCGACGAGCGTCTGCCACTCGACGATCTCTACAAGGCGACCGAGGTTGTCGCCCTCACCCTCGCCGACCTGCTCGGCAAGGCAGGCTGAGATGAGCGACTATCCGCGCGACATGGCGGGCTACGGGCGCAACCCGCCCGACCCGCGCTGGCCGGACGATGCGCGCATCTGCGTCCAGTTCGTCATCAATTACGAGGAAGGCGGCGAGAACTGCCTTCTGCACGGCGATGCCGCGTCCGAGGCGTTTCTGTCGGAAATTCCCGGCGCCGCGCCCTGGCCCGGAATGCGCCACTGGAACATGGAGTCGATCTACGAATACGGCGCGCGTGCTGGCTTCTGGCGGCTCTGGCGGCTGTTCACCGGGCGGAAAATTCCGGTTACGGTCTACGGCGTTGCCACCGCGCTCGCGCGCTCGCCCGAACAGGTCGCGGCGATGAAGGAGGCGGATTGGGAAATCGCCTCGCACGGGCTGAAATGGGTCGAATACCGCGACACGCCGCGCGAGGTGGAAGCCGAGCATCTCGCCGAGGCAATCAAACTGCACACCGGGATCACGGGTTCGGCACCGTTCGGCTATTATCTCGGCCGTTGCTCGATGAATACGCGCGACCTCGTGATGGAACACTCGAATTTCGTCTACTCGTCGGACAGTTACGCCGACGACCTGCCCTACTGGGTGCGCGGACCGCTTGGGCCGCATCTGGTGATTCCCTACACGCTCGATTCCAACGACATGCGGTTCTCGACCACATCGGGATTTTCATCGGGCGATGATTTTTATGTCTATCTGCGCGATTCCTTCGACACGCTCTATCGCGAGGGTGAGGCGGGCTCGCCGAAGATGCTGAACATCGGGCTGCATTGCCGGCTCGCCGGCCGGCCCGGACGCACCGCGGCCCTCGCGCGATTCATCGACCACATCGGCAAATATGAAAAAGTCTGGCTTCCGCGCCGGATCGACATCGCCCGCCACTGGCAGGAAAAACATCCGCCAACCGGCTGAAGCGGGTCAGATACACCCGGCGATCAGCCCGATCAGCCACTGGACCTCGTCGGACAAATGCGAGCGCGGGTGCCAGAGAATGTAATACTGAACCGGCGGAAAATCGATCGGTGAGTCGAGCACCACGAGCGGCAGAAACCGCGCGTGGTATTCGGCGAACCGCCGCGTGATGGTGAAGACCAGGTCGGTTTTCAGCAGCAGGGCCGGTGCCTGGCTGAAATACGGGATCATCACCGTGATGTTGCGCTTCAGCCGGACACGGGCGAGGTGGGTATCGATCGTTCCGCGCTGGGCCGACAAAAACGGCGTCGGCGCGAGATGGGCCGCACGGAGATAATCCGCCTCGCTCAGCCCGGTTTTCGCGAAAGGATGGTTCTTCGAGACGAGGCAGACGACCTCGTCGGTGAACAGATCGCGCCGGTGCAGCCGCTTCGACGATTCCGGCCAGTTGCCGATCACCAGGTCGAGTTGTCCGCTTTCCAGCGCGGTCTCGTAATTGCCTTCCTGACTCAG
>DASVGZ010000369.1:0-4017 GCA_036379275.1 Acidiphilium sp.
TCAAGCTCGCGGCGACGCTGGACGGGCGGATCGCCACAAGGACCGGCGAGAGCCAGTGGATCACCGGCGAGGAGTCGCGCCGCGCCGGCCATGCGCTGCGCGGATCGCACGACGCGGTGATGGTGGGGGTGGGCACGGCACTTGCCGACGACCCGGAACTGACCTGCCGGATCGAGGGATTTCGTGCGATCCCGCTGATCCGGGTGGTCGTCGATTCGCATCTGCGCACGCGGCTGGACGGGCGGCTGGCGCGCGGCGCCGGGCAGAATCCGCTGTGGATTCTGCATCGGGACGGCGCGGATGACGCGCGGCGGGACGCGTTCGCCGAGCTGGGCGCGCGGCTGTTCGAGGTCGAGACCGGGGAGATGGGGGTCGATCTCGTCGCCGGGTTGCGCGCGCTCGGCGAGGCCGGAATCACCCGGCTTCTGGTCGAAGGCGGGGGTACCCTTGCGGCGGCGCTGTTGCGTGACGATCTGGTCGATCATATCGAATGGTTTACGGCGCCTGCGATCATCGGTGGCGATGGCGTTGTCGCGGTCGGCGGGTTCGGGCTGGAGCGGCTCGACGGTGCGCGGCGGTTCGCCCTGGTGGGGAAAAATGTGTGCGGAGGCGATATTCGTGCGTCCTGGCGGAGACTGGATCAGGGTGAATAACTGATGTTTACCGGAATTATCACCGGAATCGGCCGGTTGCGGGAGAAAACCCTGCCTGAGGCGGGCAGGGACGGGCGCTTCGTGATCGGCGTGCCCGAGCGCAACGCGGCATGGGCGGAGATCGGCACGGTCGCACTCGGCGCCTCGATCAGTTGTTCGGGGTGCTGCCTCACCGTGGTCGAGGCCGGGAGCGACTGGTTCGCGGTGGACGTGTCGGGCGAGACCCTGTCGAAAACCACGCTCGGCGACTGGGAGCGCGGCACCCCGGTCAATCTCGAACGCGCACTGCGCATGGGCGACGAACTCGGCGGGCATGTGGTGTCCGGCCATGTCGATGGCGTCGGTGAGGCTGTCGCGAAAGTGCCCGAGAACGGCTCGACCCGCTGGCGGTTTCGCGCGCCGGCGCCGCTTGCGCGGTTCATCGCCTCCAAGGGCAGTGTCACGATCAACGGCGTGTCGCTGACGGTGAACGAGGTCGAGGGGGCGGAGTTCGGCGTGAACGTGATTCCGCACACCGAACTCGTCACCAGTTTCGGCGCGCTGAGGCCGGGCGATGCGGTCAATCTGGAAATCGACATGTTGGCGCGCTATGTCGCGCGCCTTGCGGAGACATCGTGATGGATCAGTTCAAGACGGCTTCGTTGCAGACCTATCTCTCGACGGCGCCGGAAATCATCGACGAGGCCCGCGCGGGGCGGATGTTCATTTTGGTCGATGACGAGGATCGGGAAAACGAGGGCGATCTCGTGATTCCGGCCCAGTTCGCGACGCCGGATGCGGTGAACTTCATGGCGAGGCATGCGCGCGGGCTGATCTGCCTCGCGCTGACCCGGTCGCGCTGCGACACGCTCGGGCTCAAGCTGATGACGCGATCCAACCAGTCGCGGCACGAGACGGCGTTCACCGTGTCGATCGAGGCGCGCGAGGGGGTGACCACCGGCATTTCCGCGGCGGACCGGGCGCGGACCGTCGCGGTCGCGATCAATCCCGAGTGCGGGGCGGCCGATATCGTCAGCCCCGGCCACATCTTTCCGCTGGTGGCGCGTGACGGCGGCACGCTGGTGCGCACCGGCCATACCGAGGCGGCGGTCGATATCGCGCGGCTGGCCGGCCTGACGCCGGCCGGCGTGATCTGCGAGATCATGAACGAGGACGGCACGATGGCGCGGCTGCCGGACCTCGTCGCCTTCGCGCAGTATCACAACCTCAAGCTCGGAACGATCGCGGACCTGATCGCCCATCGGCGGCGGACCGAGAAGCTGATCCGCCGCACCGCCGAGGGCATGATCGCGGATGGCGCCGGGCAGACCTGGCGTGCGGTGAGCTTTGAAAGCGCCATCGACCATGTCGAGCATCTGGCGCTGGTGAAGGGCGATGTCGCGGCCGAGGAACCGGTTCTGGTGCGGATGCACGCGATCAGCACCATCGACGACATCATGGGCGGCGGACATATGAGCGACCTGCGTCATGCGATGGCGCAGATCGCCGATGCGGGGCGCGGCGTCGTCGTTTTGATCCGCGAGACCAGGCCGGATGCGGTTTCGGCACGGCTGCACCAGATCGTCGGCGGGGCGCGGGCCGAGACCGTGCTGCGCGATTACGGCATCGGCGCGCAGATTCTGGCCGAGCTTGGCGTGCGCGACATGATTCTTCTGTCCAACCACAAACGCGCTGTTATCGGGCTGGAGGGCTACGGGCTCAACATCGTCGATCAGTTGCCGATCGAGGAGAGTACGACACCATGAGTACAGCCGACGCCACCCTGCCCGAAGCGCCGGAGATTCCGGGTTCCACGCCCAGGGTTCTGCTGATCCGTGCGCCGTATTATCGCGGCATCGTCGATGGCATGACCCGTGCCGCGGAAGCGATGCTGCGGAAGGTTGGGGCGAACTTCGAGACGATCGATGTTGCGGGAGCCTATGAGCTTCCGCAGGCGTTGCGTATCGCCCTGCGCGGGAGCGAGCGGTTCGACGGCTTCGTCGCCCTTGGCTGCGTGGTGCGCGGCGAAACCGATCATTATGATTATATCTGCGATACCGCGATGCACGGGCTGATGCAGGTGTCGCTGCAATACGGGCTCTGCCTCGGCACCGCGCTGCTCACCGTGGATACGATCGGCCAGGCGGAAGCGCGCTCGGCCGAGACCGGACCTAACAAGGGCGCCGAAGCGGCGGCGGCGTGCCTCAAGCAGATCGCGCTCGCGCGGCGATTGGGGGCAGCGTGAGCGCCGAGAAAAAAAACAAGGCCGCACGGCCCCGCACGCTCGCGCGCGTCGTTGCGGTTCAGGCGCTGTATCAGAGCGAACAGGGCGGCGAGAACGCGGAGACGGTGATCGACCAGTTCATCCGCCATCGCATCGGCGGGGTGCCGGGGCTGCCGGGAGCCGAGGACGGCAGGGTGCCGGATGCCCATGTTCCGCTGTTTTCCAGGATCGTTCGCACTGCCGCCGAGCAGCAGGACGTGATCGACCCGATGATCGCGTCGTTCCTGCCCGAGGCCTGGCCGATGCTTCGGCTCGACCCGGTGCTGCGCGCGCTTCTGCGCGCGGCAGGCGCGGAGTTGTGGATGAGCGACGGGCCGCCCGCGCGCGTGGTGATCAACGAATATCTCGATGTGGCGCACAGTTTTCTGCCCAACGAGGCGGTTCTGCTCGGCAACGCGGTGCTCGACCGGGTTGCGCGTGGGCTGCGGCCGGCGGAATTCGCGGAGAGCGGTACCTTGTGATCGGGGGCGAATTCGACAGGATCGCCCGCTATTTCGCGCCGCTGGCTGGCAATGGCGCGCTGAATCTTGCCGATGACGCGGCGTTATGGACGCCGCCTTCCGGGAAAACCGCCGTTCTCACTGTCGATCAGATGATCGAGGGTGTGCATTTCCTGCCTGATGATCCGCCCGGCTGTGTGGCGCGCAAGCTGCTCCGGCGCAATCTGTCCGATCTCGCGGCGATGGGGGCGGAGCCGGTTGCGTATCTGCTGACCACGGCGCTGCGCGCGGAGACGCCGGAGGCATGGCTCGCGGATTTCGCCGCCGGGCTGGCGCAGGATCAGAAACACTATGGCATTACGCTGTTCGGCGGCGATAGCACGTCGACACCGGGGCCGCTGATGACCTCGGTGACGATGATCGGCACCGTGACGCCCGGCGGGGAATTGCGTCGCGCGGGCGCGCGGGCGGGCGATGCCGTCTATGTCACCGGAACGATCGGCGACGCGGTGCTGGGCCTGATGGCGACGCGCGGAAAACTCGATGATCCGTCAGGGTATTTTCGCGAGAGGCGGCTTCTGCCCGAACCGCGGGTCGGGCTGCATCTGGCCGGACCGGTTCATGCCGCGATCGATATTTCCGATGGGCTGGTTCAGGATCT
>DASVGZ010000370.1:0-2105 GCA_036379275.1 Acidiphilium sp.
GCGCGCCGGACGAGACAGGGCAGGGGGTCGCGCCGGCCCGGCTGCGCGACGCGGCGATCCGCATCGTCATCGCCGACCTGTCGATGAGTCTGGACAACGTGCTGGCGGTCGCCGGAGCCGCGCGCGACCATCCGGCTCTGCTCGCCGCCGGGCTGATCGCCTCGATCGCCCTGATGGGAATTGCCGCGAACCTGGTGGCGCGGCTTCTGGTCCGGCATCGCTGGCTGGTCTGGATCGGGCTTGCCATCGTCGTCTATGTCGCGCTCGACATGATCCATGCCGGGCTGCACCAGGTCGCCCCGCATGTCGGCGTCCTGCTTCCCGGCTGGTTCTGACCGGCCAAAATCTTGCTGGTCAGAACATCTCGCCGGTCAGAACATTGTGCCGCGCCGCGCCCGGCACAGCTTGATGAAGCCCGAAACCGCCGCGCCCTGCGGCCGCCCGGCAACGGCGGCAAGCTCGATCCGGCGGGTCAGTTCCGGCGTGCCGAGCGGGCAGACGGTCAGCGTCCGGGGGATCGCCAGCCGTTCGGACAGGATCGCGACGCCGAGCCCCGCGCCCACCAGATCGAGCAGATGCGCCCAGGAACCGCCGCAATGGCGCAGCCGGAATTGCAGGCCGGATTCCGGGCCGATCCGTCCGGCGAACCCGCCGCAGCGTTCGCCGAGCAGAAGGGTCTCGTCGATGAGATCCGAGGCGGTCACCGCCTGCCGCCCGGCGAGCGGATGCGCGGGCGGCATCACCGCGACCGCGCGCTCCTCATAAAGCGGCCAGCGGTTGAGCCGCTCGGGCAGCGCGCCGTCCGCGGGCAGAAGCGCGCAGTCGAGCATGTCGGCCAGCATCTGCTCGGCCAGGGTGGCCGATCCGGCTTCCTCGAACCGGACCGCGAGATCGGGCAGCAGCGCGGCGACTTCCCTGATCGCGAAGGCAATGACGCCTGCGGCGATGCCGGGGCCGAGACCGATCTTCAGGGTCGATTGCGGCTGGCGCCGTCGCGCCTCGGCCAGCGCCGCCGCACTGTCCGCCGCGTTCAGCATCGCCTCCAGATGCGGCAGCATCGAGCGGCCGAGTTCGGTCATCTGCGTCAGGTTACGCTCGCGAAACAGCAGCGCGCCGCCGAGTTCCTCCTCCAGCCGCTGAACTGCCCTGGTCAGCGCCGGCTGACTGACATTGCAGGCCTCCGCCGCGCGGGTGAAATTCAGGGTCCGGCTGAGCGTGACGAAATAGCGGACCTGGGTGAGTTCCATCGCCGCGCTTTCAGCCCTGCGTTTCGAGCGAGCGCAGCGCGGCCATGATCTGTTCGGGCGTCGCGCGGCGGGTGAAATCCGGGTCGGCGAAGCGCCAGGCGATCCGCCCGTCGCGGTCGAGCAGGAACAGGGCCGGCACCGGCAGGAACCAGGCGGTATTGCCGTGGCGATCGGGAAAATCGACCCCGCCGGCCAGAAGCCGCGCGCGGTAGAGCGGCGGCACCTTGAACACCACCCCGGCGGCAAGCCCGACCCCGCAATCGACATCGGACAAAATATCGAACGGCGCGCCGTGCGCCTCTTTCGCCGCCTGCGCCCATGGGCCGGTCTCCGGGGTCAGGGCGATCAGCGTGGCGCCGGCCGCCTCGATCTCGGGCAGCGCCTCGACAAGGGCGTCGAGCATCAGCCGGCAATAGGGGCACCATTCGCCCCGGAAAAACTGGACGATCACCGGCCCGCGCGAGAGCAGGCTGGCCAGCGAGATCAGCCTGCCCTCGGTGTTCGGCAGGACGAAATCGGGAAACGACGCTTCCTCGGCGAGAACGCTGGGCAGAAACCCGTTGCGGCGCAGGGTGGTCACAAGCTCCTCATAGGCGGCGCGCAACGCTTCGTCCTGAAGGCCGCGCGCGCGCCGGGCATCGAGTTTGGCCTTGAGATCCATGGTCCGCATCCGCCTCCCATCAGCCGGAACCGCGCTGCCGGCAGGCTGTTATTGAGCGCTGCTGTGGCTCATCGAGCTGCTGTTGCCCATCGTGTCGTGGCTCATCGAATTCTGGGCCATTGTGTCATGTTTCATTGCCGAATGCGACATCGCGGACTGGTCCGCCGTGCCCGGCGCCATCGCGCTGTGCGACATGG
>DASVGZ010000371.1:0-2273 GCA_036379275.1 Acidiphilium sp.
TCTGGTCCGGCTTCATCGGGTCGATACTTTCGATATCGACCACGGCAGGCAGCGCCGCGCGCGCGATCGCGGCGATTGCCGGCGGCGCGGGCGGAGCCGCCTGGCACGGCACGGCCAGAGCCAACACTATCGGGACTGACAGCACCGTGACGGACAGCAGCGGAACCAGGACTCTGGATGGCGTCATGGACCCGAGAGTGAGGCGATCGGACCGATCCGGCAAGAGACGATTTTCCGCACCGCCTCCGGCGTCATTCCCGCCGCACGCAGGTCGCGCAAACTCGCCGCCTGGTCGCGCTTGGCGAGTCGTCGTCCCGCATCGTCGGCAAGCAGTGGATGATGGGCGTAGGACGGGGTCGGCCAGCCCATCAGACGTTGCAGCAGAACATGAACCGGCGTTGCCGCGCGCAGATCCTCGCCCCGCGTGACCAGGGTCACACCCTGTACCGCGTCGTCATGGGTGACGCAGAGATGATAGCTGGCCGGCGTATCCTTGCGCGCGAGCACGACATCGCCAAGTGACGCCGGATCGACCGCGATCCAGCCTTCGCCCTCCTCGTGACAGCGCAGCGTGCCGGCCCGGCGGACCGCCTCGTCCATGCGTAGCCGAAGCGCAAAGGCGTCGCCGCGCTCGATCCGTTCCGCTGCCTCCGACCGGGCGAAATGCCGGCAGGTTCCGGGATAGGGCGGGTCGCTCCCGTGCGGTGCGCCCATGGCCGCGGCGATCCCGGAGCGGGTGCAGAAACAGGGATAGAGCAGCCCCATCGCCTCCAGCGCATCGAGCGTGACGCGATAGTCCGCCATATGCTCCGACTGCACCCGCACCGGACCATCCCGGTCGATGCCGAGCCAGTCCAGATCCTCGATGATCGCTTGCGTGTATTCGGGGCGGCAGCGGGTCCGGTCAATATCCTCGATGCGCAGCAGGAACCGCCCGCCTGAAACGCGCGCGCGTCGCCAACCGATCAGCGCCGAGGCGGCGTGGCCGAGATGGAGATAGAATGTCGGGCTCGGGGCGAACCGGGTAACGATGGACATCGCCCTTCTGTATGAGTCCTGATTCTGGAATTCCAGAACCCTCTCTCCGGGTCAGCCGTCCGGATCAGCCGCCGGTCACACTCATATGCCGGGCAAGGGCTGGCCGGTTATGCTCACGGTCGATCACGAAATCGTGCCCTTTCGGCTTGCGGGCGATCGCCGCCCTGATCGCCGCCTCAAGCACCGCATCGTCGTCGCTGCCGCGCAGAACCGCGCGCAGGTCGGCGGCATCGTTCTGCCCGAGGCACATGTAGAGCGTGCCGGTACAGGTCAGCCGCACCCGGTTGCACCCCTCGCAGAAATTATGGGTCAGCGGCGTAATGAAGCCGAGGCGCGTTCCGGTTTCCGCCACGTCGAAATACCGCGCCGGGCCGCCGGTGACGTAATCGGTCGGCGTGAGCGTCCAGTTCGCCGCCAGCCGCGTCCGCACCGTAGAGAGCGGAAGATACTGGTCCAGCCGGTCGCCGTCGATCTCGCCGAGCGGCATGGTCTCGATCAGGCACAGGTCGAACCCGTGCTGCCCGCACCAGGCAAGCATCGCATCGAATTCGTCCTCGTTGACCCCCTTCAGGGCAACCGCGTTGATCTTGACCCTGAGTCCAGCCGCCTTGGCGGCCATTACCCCGTCGAGAACCTGGGGCAACCGTCCCCAGCGGGTGATCGCGGTGAATTTTGCGACATCCAGCGTATCGACGCTCACATTGATCCGTCTGATTCCCGCCCCTGCCAGTTCCTCGGCGAACCGGCCGAGCTGGCTGCCATTGGTGGTGAGGGTCAGTTCGTCCAGTCCATGACCGAGGCGCAGCCCCAGCCGGTTGATCAGCGCCATCACCCCGCGCCGCACCAGCGGCTCGCCGCCGGTCAGACGCAGCTTGCGCACGCCGAGCCCGACGAACACCCCGGCCAGCCGTTCCAGTTCCTCCAGCGAGAGCAGGTCGCCCTTCGGCAGGAAAGTCATGTCCTCCGCCATGCAATAGACGCAGCGGAAGTCGCACCGGTCGGTCACCGACACGCGCAAATAGGTAATCGAACGTCCGAACGGATCGATCATGGAGACAATGTTTACCTCTGCGGCCCCTGGCGCAAGGGGGAGTTCGCGCTGGACAGACAGGAGCCTGCCGCGATGCACAAGGGCGCCCCGCCCAAAAAGCGAATCGGAAAACGGAGCGGAACAGCTTGACCGCGATGACTACTCTGTACCATATCGGGGGAGTATATATCGTTCGGCTGAGTCG
>DASVGZ010000372.1:0-3685 GCA_036379275.1 Acidiphilium sp.
TCGCCATTCGGCCTGATCCTCCGGGCGACCCGTGAAAAGCGCAGCCGGGCGGAAGCGCTCGGTGTCAACGTCTTCGGCCACCAGTTGCTTGCTTTCGTCATTTCCGGTTTTTTCTGCGGCCTCGCCGGCGCGCTCTACGTGGTTCACAACCAGAATGCCTATCCGGAACTGCTCGACTGGGTGAAATCGGGTGACCCGGTGATCATGGATGTGATCGGCGGAATGTACACCTTCCTCGGCCCGGTGCTCGGCGCCTTCATCTTCCACATCGCCGAACAATACCTCGTCACCGTGAGCAAGGACTGGCAGTTGATTCTCGGCCTGGTCCTGCTTGCGATCATGCTGTTCCTGCCGGACGGAGTTCTCGGCCGACTGGGCAATCTCGGCTGGCTCAGACCGTCGGCCCGACGAGATGATGACGGCGGGCCCACGCCATGACCGATATTCTCACCGTCAGCGGGTTGACCAAACTGTTCGGTGGTTTCCGCGCGGTGGATGATGTCGGCTTCTCGGTGCGCGCCGGCAGCATCCATGCGGTGATCGGCCCCAACGGCGCCGGCAAGACCACGCTGTTCCGCCTGCTGACCGGGGTTCACCGGCCCAGCTCCGGTGAGGTGCGGTTCAAGGGCGAGGTGATCAGCGGTCGCAAGCCGCACGCGATCGCCCGGCGCGGCCTCGCGCTGGCGTTCCAGATCACCACGATCTTTCCGCGCCTGAGCGTGCTTGAATCGCTGGCGGCGGCCATCATCGTGCGGAAGCGGCGCAGCTTCGACTTCGTCACCTTTCTCCATACATCGCGACAGACTCGCGAGGAGGCGATGGAGTTGCTCGACCGGCTCGGTATCGCCGACCTGGCCGGAGCGGAAGCGCGCACCCTTTCGCATGGCGACCAGCGCGCACTGGAAGTGGCGCTGGCGCTGGCAACCGGCCCCCAACTGCTGATGCTCGACGAACCGACGGCCGGCATGTCGCCCTACGAGACCGAGCGCACCGTCACGATGGTACAGCGGCTTGCGCGCGATCACGCCCTGACGGTCCTGTTTTCCGAGCACGACACCGATGTCGTCTTCGGCATCTCCGACCGGATCACCGTCATGCATCGCGGACGGGTGATCGCCGAAGGTCCGCCCGCCGAAATTCGGGACAATCCCGAAGTGGGCGCCGTTTATCTTGGAACCGAAGTCTGATGCTGGCCGTCGAATCCATCGAGACCTATTACGGGCAAAGCCATATCCTGCAGGGCGTCTCGCTCGAGGTCGAAACCGGTGAGGCTGTGGCCCTGCTCGGCCGCAACGGCGCGGGCAAGACGACGACGATGCGGAGCATCATGGGCCTGACACCGCCGCGCCGCGGCACCATCCGGCTGGATGGCGCCGTCATCAGCGGCCGTCCGGCCTTCGCGATCGCGCGGCTCGGCGTCGCCTACGTGCCGAGCGGGCGGCGGATTTTCAGCGGGCTCAGCGTACGCCAGAACCTTCTGCTCGCCGAAGGTAGCGCGCGCAACAAGCCTCAAGGCGGCTGGACGCTCGACCGGGTGTTCGACATGTTCCCGAAACTCAGGGAACTCGAAACGCGGGCGGCGGGCTTCCTCAGCGGCGGCGAACAGCAGATGCTGAAACTCGCGCGCGCCCTTCTCGGCAACCCGAAGCTTCTGCTGCTCGACGAACCGACGGAAGGGCTGGCGCCGGTCGTGGTCAAGGAACTCGGCATCTGGATCGAACGCCTCAAGGCGGAACGGTTGACGATCCTGCTGAGCGAGCAGAACGCACCATTCGCGCTCCGCCTTGCCGATCGCGGCTATATTCTGGAAAAAGGCCGGATCCGTCACAGCGCCGCCGCCGCCGGAATGGCCGAAAGCCCCGAAATCCGCGCCTATCTCGGCATCGCATCCAAGCCGGCTGCCTGAAGCCCGGCTCCACGTCAGCCGGTTTCGAGCCGCGCCCGCGCTGCATTGCGAACATGCCGCGTCGCGAAAATCATTGCCAACTCTTCGTCACCATCGATGACGGCCGCCAGAATCAACGCATGTTCGTGCCAGTCTGCCGCCGCCCTGCGGACGGAGTTCAGTTGGAAAACGAGGTCGGTCCGCTCGCGCAGTGTCCGCACCACATCCATCAGGACGCGATTGCTGCCCGCGACCCCCAGAAGTTCATGAAATTCCCTGTTGAGAGCAGCGAGTTCGGACGCAGTACCACGCTGGACCGCGGCGTTTCCGCGTGCGAGCGTATCGCGCAGCCGCTCGATGACCTCCGGATCCCGATGCCGCGCCGCGAGCCGTGCGTTCATCCCTTCGAGCATCGCCCGCACCTCGACCAACTCCTCGGCAAGATCCTGCGAAATTTCCGCAACGCGCACGCCGCGGCTTTCGGTCGGAACGACCAGACCCTCGGCGATCAGGGTCTTGATCGCTTCACGGATCGGCACCCGCGAGACCCCGAACTCGGCGGAAAGCCGGTCTTCGATCAGCCGTTCTCCCGGTTTGAACGCCTTGTTGAGAATGGCCCGGCGCAGGCTTTCGGCAACGTCCTCGCCCAGGCGCGTGCGTGTCTTCTCGCCATACGCCGTTTCCGAAGCCGTGCCTTCGCCCTGGTTATGCGCTTCCTTTGTCACTGCCCGGGCCACAGTCTTCCTCTCCGCCATACGAGACTCATCCACCAAAATTTTCGTATACGTAAAATAGCCTTAAATCATCAAAATCGCAAGATTTTCATTTTTGATGGCCTATAAGCACAATTTTTTCTTGACTCGCCATATTTTTTGTATACGAACTACGGACCATACACCGCTGAGCACCGTTCCGCTTCACGGTCAGGACAGGAGGAACCCATGGCAGAACTCATGAACCACAGCGACTTCCGGAATGCTCTCGCGCAAGCCATCAAAGGCAAGAGCGCGAACAAATCGCCCTTCAGTATCGCCTGGGCATCCGGCAAGCTCCGCCGGGAGCATTTCGCCCGCTGGGCGGAAAACCATTATCACTATGTCGGACCATTCGCCGATTATCTCGCCTATATCTACGCGCATCTTCCGGACGATTTCACGGAAGCCAAGGATTTCATGCTCAGCAACATGTATGAGGAGGAAATCGGCGGCGACCGTCATACCGACCTGCTCATCCGGTTCGCCGAAACCTGCGGCACGACGGCGGAGCGGGTGAAGGATCCCGACAACATGTCCCCCACGACGCGCGGCCTGCAAAGCTGGTGCTACGCCGTCGCCATGCGCGAGAACCCGATCGTCGCCATCGCCGGCCTCGTCGTCGGTCTCGAATCCCAGGTTCCTTCGATCTATCGCCGGCAGACGCCGACACTTCGCGAAAAATACGGTTTCAGCGACCAGGAACTGGAATTCTTCGACCTGCACATCGTCTCCGACGAAATCCACGGTGAGCGCGGCTACCAGATCGTTCTCGAACACGCCAACACGCCGGAACTTCAGGCGAAATGCCTGAAGATCTGCGAAATCGGCGCGCAGATGAGGCTGCTCTACACGAATGCGCTCTACAACGACTACGTGGCGGACGAGTTCCCGCTCGCCGATCTGGATCTGGCTGCCTGAACGGGCCGGACCGGACGCGTAACGCCAGGATGCCACAGGTCGTGTTCCACAAAAACGGTCAGACATTCAGCGGCGAGGTGGCGGACGGTGCCAATCTCGTCGTCCTGGCCGGGATCAGACGCTTCCC
>DASVGZ010000373.1:0-4543 GCA_036379275.1 Acidiphilium sp.
GAGCATCACCCCCTGCCACGCGACGAAGCCGAGCTTTCCGAGCCGCTCGCGTGCGGCCTCGCGCGCCTCGCCGGAGTCGGACAGGACGATGCTGAGCCGGTCGACATCCTGCCGACGCGCGGGGCCGAAAATATGCCGCGCCGCCCGGACGAATTCGCCGCTTCTGGCAGGGCCGATCCGGTAGAAGCTGGCGCGACTCCGGCGCGACGCGACCAGCCAGCCATCGGCGGCGAGGCGCGAGACCGCCGTGCGCACCACGCCCGAGCCGATTCCCATCGCCGTGCAGAGGTCGATGATGGTCGCGAGGGCGACCGAACCGCCGCGCGGCAGGATCGCGTCGCCGAACAGGGTGACGATCAGCGAGCCGGTATGCGACGGCTGCTCCTGCAAACGGGCGAGGAGGGTGGCGACGTGAGGGTCCATGCGTCGGGGGACGCTCTATGGGGTCGAGCCGAAACCGATCTCCTCGATTCCAGGATGATCGGCCGGGCGCGGACCGAGCGGCCAGAAGAAGCGCCGTTCGGTCTCACGGATCGGGTGGTCGTTGATGCTTGCCTCGCGTCGGTGCATCAGCCCGTTCGCGCCGAACTCCCATTGTTCGTTGCCGTAGGCGCGAAACCAGTTGCCGCCGTCGTCGTGATATTCATACTGAAACCGCACGGCGATACGGTTTTCATCGAATGCCCACAGGCTCTTGGTCAGGCGGTATTCCAGTTCGCGGGTCCATTTGCGGGTCAGAAACGCGATGATCGCGGGGCGCCCGGTGAGGAATTCACCCCGGTTGCGCCAGGCGCTGTCCTCGGTATAGGCGCCGGCGACGCGAACCGGATCGCGGCTGTTCCAGGCATCTTCCGCCGAGCGGACCTTTTTCAGCGCGGCCTCGCGGTCGAAGGGCGGAAGCGGCGGGCGGATATCGGTCATGCGGAGTCTCCGGAAAGTCGTCTGGTGAAGATCAGGGCATCGGCAAGGGAGCCATCGGGCAGGGCGGCGGCTTCAGGAATGCGGCCGGCACGCACATAGCCGACCCGGTCGTAGAAAGCCGGTGCGGTGCCGTCGTCGGCCGCGAACAGATAGAGCCTTGGCCTGCTCCAGGCGAAAGCAGCGCGCTCGGCGGCAGCGATGAGAGCAGCGCCGATGCCGAGCCGGCGAAATTCGGGATGCACCATCAATTTACCGATCTCGGCAACATGCGGTTCGGTCTCGCGCCGTTCCGCGAGGACCGCGATGCAGCCGGCGATCCTGCCGTCGATAATGGCGGTGAAAACCAGCGCCTGCCCTGCCCGCTCCGCTTCGGCGAGTGCGGCGAAGACGGCACGGGCGCGTTCCGGCGCGAGCGGCGCGCGATAGCCGAGCGAGCCACCATGCGCGACGCAGACAATCAGCAGGCCGGCGAGATCGTCCTGCCAGCCGGTTATACCTGCCGCATCCAGCCGGGCGATGCCGGAAGCGAAATCGGTCACCGGAGCGTTTCGCAGAAGCGGACGATCCGTGAACAGGCCGCGGCGAGTACGGCATCGGCGGCGGCGGTGGACAGGCGGATATGGCCCGGCATCGCGAAGGCCGAGCCGGGGACTGTCGCGACCAGGGCTTCGTCGAGCAGAGCTTCGGTGACATCCGAATCGGTCGCGAGGCGACGGCCGCCCGGCGTGGTCCGGCCGGTCAGCCCGGCGATCGCGGGAAAGGCGTAGAATGCGCCTTCGGGTTTCGGGCAGTCGAGGCCGGGAGCCGCATTCAGCGCCGCCAGAACCAGATCGCGCCGGCAGCGATAGATATCGCGGCGTTCGGCGAGCAGATCCTGCGGCCCGTCGAGCGCGGCGATGGCGGCGGCCTGGCTGATGGTCGAGACGCCGGAGGTCGCGGTGCCCTGAACCAGACCCATCGCGGCGAGCCAGTCGGCCGGACCGGTGCAGAAACCGAGCCGCCAGCCGGTCATCGCGTACGATTTCGAGACCCCGCTCATGGTCAGGACCCTGCCGGCGAGATCGGGGGCGATGGCGGCAAGGGTGCAGTGCGCGCCTTCGAAAATCAGGTGCTCGTAGATGTCGTCGGAAATCACCCGGATATCGGGATGGCGCCGCAGCACGGCGGCGATCCCGTCCAGCATCGCGGCATCGGCGACCGCGCCGGACGGGTTGTTCGGGTAGTTCAGCAGAAGCAGCCGCGTGCCCGGCGTGATCGCAGCCTCCAGCGCCGCCGGATCGAGCCGGAAGCCGGCGGCGGCGGAACTCGGAATGAACACGGGGACGCCGCCGGCGAATTCGACCACCTGGGTATAGCCGGCCCAGCACGGCGCGGGGATCGCCACCGCATCGCCCGGGTCGATCGCCGCCATCACCGCGTTGAAGATCGCCTGCTTGCCGCCATTGGTGATCATGACATCGGCGGGTGTTGCGGAAAGTCCCTGATCGCGGACGAATTTGCGGGCAACGGCCGCGCGCAGGGTCTCGGTGCCCATGATCGGCGGATAGCGGGTCTGGCCATCCAGCGCGGCGCGATGCGCGGCCTCGATCACGTGAGGCGGCGTCGGCAGATCGGGTTCGCCGATCGCGAGCGAGATCACGTCCTTCCCGGCGGCGCGCAGGGCGCGGGCGCGGGCGGTCATGGCGAAAGTTGCGGCCTGGGTGGTGCGGGCGATGCGCGCGGCGAAACGGGTCATGCGCGAGCAGGACCATAACGGGCGCGATCCGGCAAGCCGCGCCCCATGCCGAAATCGCGTCTCAGATCACCATGGTTCCGCCGTCGACCGCCAGAATCTGGCCGGTGATGTGGCCCGAAGCGGAGGAGCAGAACAGCAATGCCGCGCCTTTCAGATCGTCGTCGTTGCCGAGCTTGCCGAGCGGGGTATGGCCGATCACCTGCGTCTCGAACTTGCCGAGAATCCCCTTGGTCATTTTCGACGGAAAGAATCCCGGCGCGATCGCGTTGACCGTGATGTTGTGCGGCCCCCATTCGGCGGCGAGCGCGCGGGTCAGATTGACCACGGCGCCCTTCGAGGCGTTGTAGGGGATTGTTCCGGTGATGTCCGGATGGTGGCCGCGCAGTCCGGCGATCGAGGCAATGTTCAGGATTTTTCCGCTCCGGCGCGGGATCATCGAGCGCCGGGCGATCTCCTGGGTCAGGAAGTACAGGTTGTTGATGTTGAGGTTCATCACCCGCGCCCAGGCTTCGGCGGTGACATCGGTTGCCGGAGCGCCCCAGGTTGCGCCGGCATTGTTCACCAGAATGTCGATCTCGCCGTGCAGGGCGAGCGCCGCATCGGCCAGCGCCTTCGGTCCTTCCGACTTGCCGAGATCGGCGACGTGGGCGCTCGCCGCGATGCCGAGCCCGGCGAGATGGCGCACCGCCGCATCCAGCTCGTCGGCCTTGCGTGCGGAAATGGCGATCCTCGCGCCGTATTCGCCAAGCGCCTCGGCGATCTGCAGTCCGAGCCCGCGCGAGCCGCCGGTGACGAGGGCGCGCTTGCCGGTGAGGTCGAACAGGGATTTCAGTGCGGTCATAACGTCTCCTGCCGGGTCTGGTTTCCCCCGCCAGCGGGATTGACGGGGCCGATTCGGTCCTATCCTATGCTGAAAGGCTCCGAATCCGATACGGGGCGCGAAACCGGAGGACGCCGTTCATGAGCGCGCAGCCCTATTCGCTGCTGATCAAGCACATCCTGAAAATGCCGATCGCCCAGGCCAGCCGGCGCGAGATCGTCTATCGCGGCACGCAGCGCTTCACCTATCCGCACTTCGTCGAACGGGTGAACCGGCTCGGCGGTGCGCTGGCCGCGCTCGGCACCGCCATGGGCACCGTGGTTGCGGTGATGGACTGGGACAGCCACCGCTATCTGGAGGCGTATTTCGCGGTGCCGATGTCGGGCGCCGTCCTGATGACGGTGAATATCCGGCTCAGCCCGGAGCAGATCGCCTGGACGATCGACCATTCAGGCACTGAAATCCTGTTCGTCAACGCGGATTTTATGCCGGTGTTGCGGGCGATCCGGGATCGGCTGCCGAAGCTGCGGGCGATCGTTCTGATGGCCGATGACGCCTCGCCCGATGCGCTTCCTGAAGGGTTCGCCGGCGAGTACGAGGCGTTGCTCGCCAAGGCGCCAGCCAGTCGTGAGTTCCCCGATTTCGACGAAAACACCCAGGCGACGACGTTCTACACCACAGGCACCACCGGCCTGCCCAAGGGGGTGATGTTCAGCCATCGGCAACTGGTCCTGCACACCATGGCGATCCTGGCGACGATGGCGATGGCCGGCCTCAACGGACGCATCTCCCGCGAGGATGTCTACATGCCGTTGACTCCGATGTTCCACGTCCATGCCTGGGGATTTCCTTATGCGGCGACGATGATGGGGATGCAGCAGGTTTATGTCGGGCGGTTTTTGCCGGAGGTGGTGTGCCGGCTGCTACGCACCGAGCGGGTGACCGTTTCGCATTGCGTGCCGACCATCATGCACATGATCCTGACCGCGCCTTCGGCGAAGGATATCGACCTGACCGGATGGCGGGTGATTATCGGCGGTTCCGCCCTGCCGCGCGCGCTGTGCGAG
>DASVGZ010000374.1:0-2341 GCA_036379275.1 Acidiphilium sp.
GCATGATCATCCCGGTGACCGAGGAGCGCAGGGAAAACTTGCCCTCGATCTTGGGGGTTTCGAACCCTTTGGTGCCACGATCGACCAGGAAGCCCCGGATCACGTCGTTTTCGTCCTTTGCCCAGACCAGAGCGACATCGGCGACCGGCGCGTTGCTGATCCAGGTTTTCGAGCCGTTCAGCAGATAGCCGCCATCGACCTTTTTCGCCCTCGTGCGCATCGAGCCCGGGTCGGACCCGGCGTCGGGTTCGGTCAATCCGAAACAGCCAACCCACTCGCCGGCCCGCAGTTTCGGCAGGTATTTGTCCTTCTGCGCCTCGGACCCGAAGGCGGAAATCGGATACATGACCAGCGAGGACTGCACGGAAAACGCCGAGCGGTAGCCGCTGTCCACCCGCTCCACTTCCCGCGAGATCAGGCCATAGGCGACGTAGGAGACATCGGCGCAGCCATGGCTCGCCAGCGTTGCCCCGAGAAATCCCATCTCGCCCATTTCCGAGATGATCGAGCGGTCGAATTTTTCCTCGCGAAACGCATGAAGAACACGCGGGAACAGTTTGTCCTGGCAGTATTCATGGGCCGCATCGCGGATCGCACGCTCATCCTCGGTCAGTTGCTGGTCGAGGTGGAAGGCATCGGCCCAGTCGAACGGCTCGAACCCGCCTTTATGCACGGCACTCTCGCTGGTCGCCTCGACGGGCTTGCTCATCTGGTTCACGCCGCAATCTCCGTATTGTCGCTGTGGTCGCCATCTTTGGTTCTGGACGGATTTTCCGCCCCGGCGCCGGATTTCCTTCGCCGGATTTGCATGAAGGCAGGAATATCCGCGCCGAATCCGGTAATTTTTTCGGCGGTCTTTTCCCGACCTTCGATATCCCGCCCCTCGCGGCCGCGTCTGGCCTCACTGTGTTTGGTGTCGGGACGGCGCTCGCCCCGCGGTTCCTCGCGCGGCGGTTTCGTCTCCTGCCGGGCGCCTCGCGATGCACGGGGCGGTTTTGTCGCTGTCTCGCCCCGCGGCGGGGCGGGACTCTTGCCGCCACGACCGCGCCGGCGGCCGCGCGAATCCACCTCTTCCCAATCGACCGGGTCGAGCCCCTCGACCGCCAGAGGTGGAATCGGATGGCCGATCAGCTTCTGGATCGCCTCGACCGCAAGCCGGTCTTCCGGCAGGGCAAGGGTCAGCGCCCTGCCCTCCAGCCCGGCGCGACCGGTGCGGCCGATCCGGTGAACATAGTCCTCGGCGTGGTGCGGCACGTCGAAATTGAACACATGCGACAGACCGCCGATATCGATGCCGCGCGCCGCGACATCGGAGCAGACCAGAAGCCGGAGTTCGCCGTCCTTGAACTTCTGCAGCGTGGCGAAGCGCGCCGACTGCGGCATGTCGCCGTGCAGGGCGCCGGCCGAAAATTTATGTCTTGTCAGAGATTTATAAAGAATATCGACATCGCGCTTGCGGTTGCAAAAAATCAGGGCGTTCTGAACATCCTCGGTGCGGATCAGACGGCGCAGCGCCTCGCGCTTGTCATGCGTCGCGACCAGCGACAATCCCTCGGTGATGGTCGTCGCCACCGAAGCCGGCTTGGAAACGGTGATCTCTTTCGGGTTGGAGAGAAATGCGTCTGCCAGGCGCTTGATCTCGGGCGCCATGGTCGCCGAGAAAAACAGGGTCTGGCGCAAGGGCGGCAGAAGCGAGACGATTTTTTCGATATCGGGAATGAAACCCATATCGAGCATCCGGTCCGCCTCGTCGATCACCAGAACCCGGACATCCGACAGCAAAAGCCCGCCGCGCTCGAAAAGGTCGATCAGCCGGCCCGGCGTCGCGATCAGGACATCGACGCCACGGGTCAGCGCTTCCTTCTGCTCGGCCATGCTTTCGCCGCCAATCAGCAGCGCATGGGTGAGTTTCAGGTATTTGCCGTACTGGACGAAGTTCTCGGCAACCTGGAGCGCGAGTTCCCGCGTCGGTTCGAGAATGAGAGAGCGCGGCATCCGTGCGCGGGCCCGCGAGCCGGACAGAATGTCGAGCATCGGCAGGGTGAAACCCGCGGTCTTGCCGGTTCCGGTCTGGGCGCAGCCGAGAACGTCCCGTCCCATCAGAACGACGGGGATTGCCTGCTCCTGGATCGGCGTCGGGGCGGTGTAGCCTTTTTCGGCCAGTGCCTTAAGGATCGGCTCGGACAGGCCGAGTTCGATGAAACCGGTCGGAGGCGCGGTTTCGGTTGCGAAGTCGGCGGATGCCGACCCAGAGATAGCAGGCTTTGGATCGAAATCCTGTGACTCGGACAAGAGAGTGACCAATTCGAATTAGAGAAATGCACGCACCCGAACGTCAGAA
>DASVGZ010000375.1:0-2793 GCA_036379275.1 Acidiphilium sp.
GAGGTCGGTGCGGGTCGGCGCGCGGCGCGATTTCAGCTCCGCCGCGATCAGGAAGGCGAGTTCGAGCGACTGCTCCGCGTTCAGGCGCGGGTCGCAGAAGGTCTCGTAGCGCGCGCCGAGATCGGCTTCGGAAAGCTGGCGCGCGCCGCCGATGCACTCGGTCACGTCCTGCCCGGTCATCTCGACATGGATGCCGCTCGGCGTGGTGCCCTCGGCCTCGTTGATGTCGAAAAAGCCGCGCACTTCGGACAGGATCGCCTCGAACCGGCGGGTCTTTATCTTGCCGGCGGTGGTGATGGTGTTGCCGTGCATCGGGTCGCACACCCAGGCGACCTTCCGCCCCTCGCGCCGGGTCGCGCGCAGCAGCCGGGGCAGTTTCGCGCCGACCTGCTCGGCCCCCATCCGGGCGATCAGGGTCAGCCGCCCCGCCTCGTTGGCCGGATCGAGCCGGTCGATCAGGCGCAGCAGGTCGTCTTCCTCCATGCCCGGGCCGACCTTCATGCCGATCGGGTTCTTCACGCCGCGCATGAACTCGACATGCGCGCCGTCGAGCTGGCGGGTACGATCGCCGATCCAGAGGAAATGCGCCGAGCAGGCATAAGGGTCGCCGCTGGTGGAATCGACCCGGGTGAGCGCCTGTTCGTAGGGCAGAAGCAGCGCCTCGTGGCTGGTGTAGAAATCGGTTTCGTGGATCTGCGGGGTCGACTGGCTGGTCATGCCGCAGGCGGCCATGAATTCCAGGGTCTCGCCGATCCGCATCGACAGGTCGTGATAACGCTCGGCGAGCGGCGAGCGACGGACGAAATCGAGATTCCAGCGATGGACCTGATGCAGGTCGGCATAGCCGCCGGAGGCGAAGGCGCGCAGCAGGTTGAGCGTGCCGGCGGACTGGAAATAGCCGAACTCCATCCGTGCCGGATCGGGAACGCGGGCCTCGGCGGAGAATTCCGGCCCGTTGATGATGTCGCCGCGATAGGAGGGCAGGGTGGTGTCGCCGATGGTTTCGGTATCCGAACTGCGCGGCTTGGCGAACTGGCCGGCCATGCGGCCGAGCTTCACCACCGGAACCGAGCCGCCGAAGGTGAGGACGACCGCCATCTGGAGCAGAACACGGAAACTGTCGCGGATGATGTTGGCGGTGAAGTCGCCGAAGCTCTCCGCGCAGTCGCCGCCATGCAGGATGAAGGCGCGACCTTCGGCGGCGAGCGCCAGCGAGGCCTTCAGCCGCCGCGCCTCGCCCGCGAACACCAGGGGCGGAAACCGGTGCAGCCGCGCCTCCATCGCCGCGAGCCGGTCGGCGTCGGGATAGGTCGGCGCCTGACGGATCGGCCGCGAACGCCAGGAGGATGGCGTCCAGCTTGCGGTGTCACGGTCGGGCAGGGCGGCTGTGGTCATGAAAAACTCCTTGGAACCCCGGAATATAGTCCGGAACCGGGGCGGCGCGCTACTCCGCCGCCTTCGCGGCAGCCGTACCAGCGCGACGGGTCTCGGTGCGCAGGGTGACGAACTCCTCCGCCGCTGTCGGATGGATGCCGATGGTGCGGTCGAAATCCGCCTTGGTCGCTCCGGCACTGATCGCGACGGCGAGACCCTGGATGATTTCCGGCGCGTCCTCGCCCAGCATATGGGCGCCGATCACCCGGTCGGAATCGCCGTCCACCACCAGTTTCATCAGGGTCTTGCGCGACCTTCCGCTGAGGGCGTGGCGCATCGGGGTGAACCGGGTGAGAAAGATTTTCGCGCCCTCCGGCGCATGGTCCTCGGCAAGGCCGACCGTCGCCAGCGGCGGGATCGCGAACACGGCACTCGGCACATTGGCGAGCGAGACCCCGCGCGACTTTCCACCGAACAGCGTGTCGGCGAGGGCGTGACCTTCGGCGGTCGCGACCGGGGTGAGGTTCAGCCGGTCCGTCACGTCGCCGATCGCGAAAATGTGCGGAACGTTAGTGCGGAAACCGGCGTCGATCGGGATCGCGCCATTGGTGGCGGTTTCGACCCCTGCGTGCTCCAGCCCGAGGCCCGCGACATTCGGCTTGCGCCCGGTGGCGAGAAACACGCAATCGCCCTCGATCGTGGCATTCCGCGAGGTGGTCAGCCTCAGCGCCGGCCCATGCGTCTCGATATGCAGAGGCGAATGGCCGGGATGCAGGTGCACGCCGTTGGCCTCAAGTGCTTCGGCGACGCCCGAGCGCAGGTCGGGATCGAAGCCGCGCAGCGGCAAAGGCTGACGGTAGACCAGATCAACCCGCGAGCCGAGCCCCGCGAAAATTCCGGCGAATTCGACCGCGATATAGCCGCCGCCGATCAGCACCACCCGTTCCGGGCGGGCGGGAAGGTGGAACGCGTCGTCAGAGACGATGGCGAGATCGCCGCCCGGAATGTCGAGCCGCACCGGGTGGCCGCCGGTCGCGATCGCGATGCGTTCGGCGGTCACGGTCGTATCGCCGACCCTGAGCGTATGGGCATCGACGAAGATCGCCCGCGCGTCGAACACCGTCGCCCCGGCCCGGTCGAGCAGCCCGAGATAGGCGCCGTTCAGCCGGGCGATCTCGCGGTCCTTGGCGGCGATGAAGCGCTGCCAGTCATGTGCGCCGCGCTCGATGCTCCAGCCGAATCCCGCCGCATCGTCGGCACCGAGGCCGTATTCGGCGGCCATGACCATCAGCTTCTTCGGCACGCAGCCGACATTCACACAGGTGCCGCCCCAGAACCGCTCCTCGGCGATGCCGACGCGCGCGCCGTGCCCGGCGGCGATCCGGGCGAGGCGGACACCGGCCGAACCACCGCCGATGA
>DASVGZ010000376.1:0-5795 GCA_036379275.1 Acidiphilium sp.
GATCCTGAGCACGAAGGAACCGCTCTTGTCGCTCTGCACCGCCGCCAGCGGAACCAGAAGCACGTCCTTCGGCTTCTCCGGCCGCGTCTCCACCGACACATACGAGCCCGGAAGCAGCAACTCGTCCGGATTGGCGAAGTCGGCGTAGACGCTCACCGTTCCGGTCTGGCTGTTGACCTGATTGTCGATGAACGCGATCGTGCCGGTGTGTGCGAATTTCGTGCCATTCGGCAGGATCAGGCTGACCTGTCTGCCCTCGCCGAGTTTGCGCCTGTCTCCCTTGTCGCGCTGCTTCACGCTGACCAGCGTACTGTCGCTCACCGAAAACACGACGCGGATCGGGTCGAGCTGGTTGATCGTCGCGAGTGTGCCGCTGCTCGGGGTCACCAGATTGCCTTTGGTCAGCGCCACCGCACCGATCTGGCCGCTGATCGGCGCTGTGATCGTGCAGTAGCCGAGATCGAGTTCGGCCTGGGTGATGCTCGCCTTCGCGCTCAGCACCTTGGCCATGTCCTGGCTGCGGGCGGCCTGCGCGGCGTCGAGATTGGCCTGCGATTCGAAGCCCGGCCTGCTCAGCTTGAGCGCCCGCTGATAGACGAGATTCGCATTCGCATAGGCCGCCTGCGCCGAGGCGAGGCTCGCCTCCGCCGATTGCAGCGCCGCCACATATTGCGCGTCCTGCAGGCGGAACAGCACCTGGCCCGCCTTCACGTCGCTACCCTGTTTCACCGCGACCTGTTCGATGAAGGCGGTCACCCGTGGCACCAGCCTGACCGACTGGATCGCCAGCACATGGCCGATATACTGATTGACCGGCGTGACGTTGCGCATCGTCACCGGCGCCACGACGACCGAAGGCGGCGGCTGCGCCGCCCACACCGAAGCCCCCGACACCAGCAGGGTCAGGGAAATCAGCGTGAACTCAATGATTCTGGCCATCGGCCGCAAAACGGTTCCCCTCGTCCGGCCGCTTTCAGACCGGAGCGATGTTTTTTCCATAGAAGGTTGAATATAGATAATTCATGATTTTCTTGTCCATGATCGCGGGCACCGATTAAATGTAACGGACGATTGCACGGCGCGGATTGCCCGCCTTCCGCCTTGTCATGAGAACAGAGGGCTCACGCAGCCGTGACCGCTCCGCCAAGCTACGGAAATCTCCGATGGATTGTCGATGCTGAATGGTATCCCGTACCGGATTCGAACCGGTGTTGCCGCCGTGAAAGGGCAGTGTCCTGGGCCTCTAGACGAACGGGACGCTGCGGGCGCGTATACTGGCGAACCCGGACGGTTTCAAGCACCTGGACCGCCGGAGCGAAAATTCCCTCACGGGCCGAGGGTGACCGTGCCGGCAACCGCACCATCTTCGGGGTCGACGAAAACCACCTTGCCGCCCTGACCGGTCCTGACCCAGATCGCCACCCGTCCCCCGGACGCGGCGATTCCACCGATCGCCGCCCCTGCCCCCGCGGAAAGCGCGGTCGAGAATGGCAACGGCGCCGGCTCCCCCGGAATATGCGCGACCGGTCCCGAAGTCGCGGTTGAGGAGGTCGCGGTTGACTTGAAGGCGCGTTTGACCACAACCCCGATCACCAGAGCGGTGCCGAGCACGATCAGCACGCCCAGCCCCGCCACCAGAACCTTCAAGCCTCTCAAATCCTGTGAACCCTGAACCCGATCCATCCGCCTCACCGCCCGATGCCGAAACCCCTGTTTACGGAATCCTCGCCGTCTCCGCCACGGTGGACGACCGGGGCGAGCGGTTGGACCGTTTCCTCGCCCGCCGCCTCGACCGACTGTCCCGCTCGCGGATCAAAACCCTGATCGAGGACGGCGCCGTCACCTGCGACGGCATCATAATCCGCACGGCCTCCCTGCCGGTGCGGCCGGACGCCACCTACCGGATCGACATCCCGCCCGCCCTGCCCGCAATCCCGCAGGGTCAGGCGATTCCGTTCGACATATTGTATGAGGATTCGGACCTGATCGTGCTCGACAAGCCGGCCGGCCTCGTCGTGCACCCGGCTCCCGGCAATCCGGACGGCACCCTGGTCAACGCCCTGATCGCCCATTGCGGCAACAGCCTTGTCGGCATTGGCGGCGAGCGTCGGCCCGGCATCGTCCACCGGCTCGACAAGGATACCTCGGGTGTGATGGTCGCCGCGAAAACCGAACTCGC
Organism: Acidiphilium sp.; assembly: GCA_036379275.1. Classification (GTDB taxonomy): domain Bacteria; phylum Pseudomonadota; class Alphaproteobacteria; order Acetobacterales; family Acetobacteraceae; genus Acidiphilium. The sequence continues at coordinate 2,180 of DASVGZ010000376.1, forward strand.
CCATCGTGCGCTCTCCGCCGCCTTCGCCGCCCGCGATCTCGACCGCGAATACAAGGCGCTGTGCTGGGGTGCGCCGCACCCGGCCACGGGATCGGTCGAAGGCGCGATCGGGCGCGACCCGCGCGATCGCAAGCGCATGGCCGTGGTCGCCCGGGGCGGCAAACCCGCCCTCACCCATTACCGCACCGAACGGCGCTTCGGCCCGGACTTTCCCCCCAACTTTCCCCCGGGCGTCACCCTGCTGGCCTGCCGGCTTGCCACCGGCCGGACCCACCAGATCCGAGTCCATCTCGCCACCATCGGTCACCCGCTGGTCGGTGACCCGGTCTATCTCCGCCGCCGCCCGGCGGCTGCCGCGCAGTTCCCCGAACCGGTCCGGGGAAAGCTGCTCGATTTCCCGCGCCAGGCCCTGCACGCGGCAAGCCTCGGCTTCGCCCATCCGCGCACCGGCGCCGCCCTGAGCTTCGCCACCCCCCTGCCCGCCGACTTCGCCGGATTGATCGCCGGGCTGGAATTCATAACTCCCGTGCATGACACCAATACAGGACTGTAATGGTACTGTTAATTGACAGAAACAGCCCTGGGTGGTAAAGAAAATCCGACAAGTCTGAATCGCTACCGCTTCAATATTTCCCGATGGTTACTGCCTTTTCAGGGGTTATCTCGGGAGCGTGATCTGACAGGATCGCTACCTGATGTAAGGTAACCGGAGCGGCCCTGCTACCTGACGTAAGCGATTCAAACAAAAACGAACGATAACGAGGGTCGGGATGTTTCGCATCCGTATGGTCACCCGGCCCGCCAACAAAAAGACGAAAGGAGCTACCTATGGCCTCTGGAGTCGGTTCGATCGCCCCAACCGAGGGCAATCTTTCCCGGTATTTGCAGGAAATCCGCAAGTATCCCATGCTGTCCCCCGAAGAGGAAGACAGGCTCGCCCGGGCATGGCGGGACAACCACGACAACAAGGCGGCCCACAAGCTGGTCACCTCGCATCTCCGCCTGGTCGCGAAAATCGCCATGGGCTATCGCGGCTACGGCTTGCCACTCGGCGAAATGATCTCCGAGGGCAATGTCGGGATGATGCAGGCCGTCCGCCGGTTCGACCCGGAGCGCGGCTTCCGCCTTGCCACCTACGCGATGTGGTGGATCCGCGCCGCGATCCAGGAATACATCCTGCATTCCTGGTCCCTGGTGAAAATGGGCACCACCGCCTCGCAGAAGAAGCTGTTCTTCAACCTGCGTCGGCTGAAGGGCCAGATGCAGGCGATCGAGGATGGCGATCTCCAGCCCGAGCAGGTCGCCCATGTCGCCCATATGCTGAATGTGCCGGAGCAGGACGTGATCAGCATGAACCGCCGCCTCGCCGCGCCGGATCACAGCCTGAACGCGCCGATCCGCATGGATGGCGAGGGCGAATGGCAGGACTGGCTGGTCGACGACGCCGACAGTCAGGAAGACAGCATCGCGGACCGCGAGGAAATGACCGGGCGGCGCTCGCTGCTCGCCGTCGCGCTGAAAACCCTCAACGACCGCGAACGCCACATCCTGATCGAGCGGCGCCTGAAGGACGAGCCGACCACGCTGGAAGACCTCTCGCAGCACTACAACATCTCGCGTGAGCGGGTCCGCCAGATCGAGGTGCGCGCCTTCGAGAAGCTCCAGAAGTCGATGAAAGCGCAGGTGGCCGAACAACGCGCCGAACAGCGTCAGGCATCACAGGCGCGCCTGACCGCCTGATCGCCTCTCTGCCCAATGCAACACGGCCGGTTCGCAAGGACCGGCCGTTTTCATATCGAAGGATCAGACTGCGAAAATCCCGCCCTGAAACCGTCTGGCTTCCGGGCTCGTCGTGTCCGGTTCCGCCTCGATTTCGGGAGCATAGTCCTCGGCGTTCTGCTCCGGCGCATAGCCGAGTTCCGCCGCTTCCGCATTGTCCCACCAGCTTCTGACATTGGCCGAAACGCCCCAGACCGGGCGGTAATCGGTCAGCTTCGCGGTGAGGCTGCACAGAACCAGCCGTTCCAGATCGTCGAGACCGAGCCAGGTCGAGAGATGCCGCCGTTCGGTCGGGCGCGGCAGGGCGCTGCCGATCCGGAGCGCCACACCGTCGATGCCATATTTCTCCCGATAGAGCCGGCCCATCCCCTCGCCCCAGAGTTTGGACAGCCCGTACAGCCCGTCCGGCCGATACGCGTCGGACAAGGCAAGCCGCCGCCCCACCGGATACATGCCGATCACGTGGTTGGAGCTTGCGAACACGACCCGGCGGACGCCATGTCGCCGCGCGCCTTCATACAAGGCGTGCAGCCCTTCCAGATTGTTGGAGATGATCTCAGGCATCGGCCGCTCGACGCTGGTGCCGCCGAAATGCAGCACCGCATCGGCGCCATCCAGAACCCGGTCCATCACCCCGGAATCGCGCAGATCGCCGGAAACCACCGTCTCGCCAGAGCCGAGCGGTTCGAGCGGAGCGATATCGGTGGAGCGGAGCAAAACCCCGCGCGCCAGCAGGCGTGACCTGAGAACCTGCCCGAGTTGCCCGCCCGCGCCGGTCAGAACGACGGTCGCCCCCGCCACGGTCATGCCCCCGCCAAAGTCATGCCTTCGATCCGGACCGTCGGCGCATCGGTGCCCCGGCGGAATTCCAGATCGCTCGCCGGGGTGAGATGGCGGAACATGTCGCGCAGATTGCCGGCGATGGTGATCTCCGCCACCGGCTCGGCGAGTTGCCCGTCCCGGATCATGAACCCGGCGGCCCCGCGCGAATAATCGCCGGTGATGCCGTTCACCCCGTGGCCGATCAGTTCGATCACGTAGAGACCGAGTTTGATGTCGGCGATCAGCGCATCGGCGGTCAGCGCGCCGGGCGCGAGATACAGGTTGGTCGGCGCCGGGCTCGGCGGGCTGCTGGCGCCGCGCGAGGCATGGCCGGTGGTGACGAGGCCGAGCTGTGCCGCACTCCGCGAATCGAGCAGCCAGGTGGTCAGAACGCCATCCTCGATCAGCGAACGGCGCATGACCGCCTGACCCTCGCCATCGAAGGCGCGCGAGCGCAGGCCGCGCACCCGCTTCGGATCGTCGATCACCGAAACGCCCGGCGCGAACACCGATTTTCCCATCGCATCCTTGAGAAAACTGGTGCCGCGCGCGATCGCCGCGCCATTGATCGCACCGGCGAAATGGCCGAGCAGGCTGCCCGCGATCCTGGGATGAAACACCACCGGCAGCTTCGCCGTCGCCGGCCGTCCGGGGTTGAGCCGGCTGACCGCGCGCTCCGCCGCCGCCCGACCAAGCCCGGCCGGATCGTTGAGATCGGCGCCGTGGACGGCGGAGGAATATTCATAATCGCGCTGCATCGCCACGCCATCACCCGCGATCGGCGACACCGAAACGCCATGGCTGGAGCGGGTATAGGCGCCGGCAAAGCCGCGCGAGGTGGCAAGGGCGACATGATTGCGCGACCACGATGCGCCCGCGCCCTCGGAGTTGGTGATGCCGGGAAAGGCGAGCGCGGCCTCTTCCGCCTCGCCCGCCCGCCGCATCAGGGTTTCGAGCGCCGGTTCGGCCGGATCATCCATGTCGAGCGGCGCCGCATCCGCCGCCGGCGGCGCGT
>DASVGZ010000377.1:0-3420 GCA_036379275.1 Acidiphilium sp.
CCGGCAGGTCAGGCACCACGACACCGAAAGCCGCCGCATCCGTGCCGGCCTCGATCGCCACAGGATAGCGCATATGAACCTCCTACAGGCCCGCCTGCTTGCGGATTGCCGCAACAAGGCCGGTGCCAAGATCTTTCCTGGGATGCGGCACCACAACGCGGCCGGGCCGCGCCGGATGCTTGAAGACGTGGTGCGATCCGCGAATCCGGTCCAGAATCCACCCTGCGGCTTCCAGTTCACGGATCAGCGCCATACTCTTCATTGTGCGCATTATACACATTAAAAATCGACGAGTCCAACATGCTTGCTGACTCCGAAGAAGGTGTTGCGACTTCGCTCGGCCTTTACGTCCGCAGCAATCCCGCCATCGGCGCGGCAGCGGCGCTGTCGGGAAATATCCGGGCCAGCGCCACATCCTCAAGGCCGAACTGCCCGGCGATCACGCCTTTGGCGAGGCTTCGGATATCGGCGGTGGGCGCGAGATCGCGGTTCTGGAACAGTTGCCGGTCGGCAAGGCCGGGCCAGGTCGCACGCACTTTTCCACCCGAAACCGCGCCGCCGGCGAGAAACGCCACCGTCGCCGTGCCGTGATCGGTGCCGCGCGTGCCGTTGACCCGCGCGGTGCGGCCGAATTCGGTGATCGTCAGAACGGTGGTGGTCCGCCAGTTTTCGCCGAGTGCGGTGCGCAGAGCGGCGATTCCCGCATCCAGATTCGCGAGCGATTCGTGCAGCACCGGCATCTGGTTGCCATGGGTGTCCCAGCCTTCGAGTTGGAACGCGGCGATGCGCGGTCCGCCCTGGGCCGCGAGCAATGTGCCGGCGGCGCGCGCGAGGGCCGGAAACCCGTGTTCGCGCGGATGATGCGTCGCGCTGTCGCCCATCATCGCTGCCGTATCGAGTGTCGTGTGGTCGAAACGCGCCGAGCGCAGCCCTTCGGCGATCGCTGGGCCGAACACCGGATCAGGCCGGTTCAGAGCGGCGATATGGGCATAGAGGCCGGGCGGCGGTTTCGCGAAGCCGGCGGGCGCGTATGAGCCGATCCGTTCGGGCCCGCGCAGCAGAAGTGGCATCCCCATACCGACGGCAAGGCCACGTCCGGCGACGCCGCCCGAAGGCAGTTCGCCGATCAGCCGGTTCAGCCAGCCCGAATTGATGCCGGTCTGGTCGGCGGCCGGACCCGCACCGGTCTGGATCAGATCCTGCGCCTCGAAATGGCTTCGGGTGCGATAAGGCCCGGCGATGGCGTGGACCGGCAGAACCTCGTTCTTCCGGTACAGCGCGTGCAGGTTGGTCAGTGCCGGGTGGAACGCGAAGAATCCGCCGAGATCGAGCAGCGATTTTTGCTCCGGGATCAGCGGTGCGCGCAGCCGTGCCAGATTGGCGTCGCCATAGGGCACCACGGCGGCCATGCCATCCAGCGCGCCGCGCAACAGAATGACGACGAGGCGTTGTTCGCCCGGCGCCGAGGCGAGGGCGAGCCGCGTATGGCCGGCGATGGCGACGGTTGCGAGCCCGAGCAGGGTCGCGCGGCGGGTCAGGGGGATCGGCATCGGCCTGTCTCCGTTGGAGCTGATTCCGACCAATCGGAATCAGCTCTGGTTTTGTCTGGCGAGCAATTTCATCCGAACCGATCGGATCGAATGATCCAGGCGGTTCGGATATTGCTCTAGCGGCGCTGGAATTCGGGAGCGGCGAACAGCATCGCCAGCGCCTCGCGTGGCGAGCCGGCAGAGCCCATGGCGGCCTCGGTCGCCGGGCGCAGCAGTGCGCCGAGCGCGGTCCGCCCGGTCTCCATCGGCGACGCAGCGCGATCCCGTCCAGCAAGCGTGTAGCCGAAATCGATCCGGGCGAGCACGGCGTCCGACCCGGTCCAGTCGGCGCCGCGATCGGACCAGCCGTTCGGCAGCGGCGCCGCCCAGAGCGGCTGGCCGAGCCGGCGCAGCGCGCTCACATAGAAGCCGGCCGGCATCGCCGTAGTGCCGGTCGCGCGCAGCAGCGATACGACGTAGTCGAACGGGGTTTTTACCTTCGAAAGCGGTCGCCAGGCGTCCGGCAGCTCGATCAGCGTCGCCGAAACCGCGCCGAGATCGCCTTTGGTGTCGGCGAGGACCGAGGCCAGCCGTCTGACCGCGCGCGGCGGCGGATCGTCGGCGCAGAAATGCCTGGCGAGCTTGGTCGCCAGCGCCTGCCAGGTCGAGGGATGGGTGGAGAGAAAGCGAAGCGCCGCGATTCCGCCTGCCTCGCCTGGCGGAAAGCTTTGTCCCAGTACGGTCTGCGGCCCAGGCTCATGGGCGGCGGGGCGGAACATGAAGCCGGTCGGCGCGCGGCGCGGATTGACCGACCAGCCGGTGAGCAGATTCGACATGTTGGTGACATCCGTCTGGCTGTACTTCGCGCGCAGGCTGACGGTGTGGAGTTCCATGCATTCGCGGCCGAGATTTTCGTTCAGCCCGCGATGGCGGCGCTGCCCGGCCCGGCTGTCCGGCCCGACCGAGGCGGTATTCGCGAGATAGAGCAGCATTGCCGGGTGGCGCTCGGCGGCCAGCACCATGTCGGTGAAGTGGCCGGTCACGTGCGGGCGGATCGCCTCGCGCACGAAGGCGCCGACCAGCGGCTGGGTGTCGCCCTGGCGAATGGAGGTGGTGAAATGATTGGCCCAGAACCAGACCAGCCGTTCGCGGAACGGTTGCGGCGAGGTCAGCGTCCAGTCGAGCTGGGTCTTCGCCTCGTCGAGAAAGATCGCCCGGGACAGGGGTTTGAAATTGCCCTTGAGCGGTTTGCCTTCGGCGAGAATCCGCTTGCGCTCCACGATGTCGTCGCGCCGGGCGGCGAGCGCAGCGGCGCCGGTCGGCAGGGATGCGAAACCGGCATCGGCCAGAGCGGGATCGGGGCCGCGCAGTTGCGCGCGCAGCCAGGCGCGCGGGTCGGCGGGTGGCGGTTGGTCAGATGTCGGCCCGAAGCCGAACCGGATCATGGCGTGGGCGGTTTCGCTGTCCATGCGTTACCCGTAGCCGGTTCGACGGTTGCGGAGTGTTGCGAAACGAAACACGCGATTTCGTGTTCCGGTCGCGGCTTGATCGGGGTCACGAAACCGGCAATGCCGTGCCCATGACCCTCGTTTTCGCGATTCTGCTCGCAACCGCCCTGCTCGGAAGCTGGCTTGCGGCCAATTATCTGCGCGACGCCGGAATGCCGCGATTCATTGCCAGCGGACCGCTGGTCGGTGCGATCCATGGCGCGATCGGGATTGCCGGGTTCATTGTGTTCATCCTGACCCTGATCCGGCATCCGCCGGCAGCGGCGATGGGGCTGGGCAGTTTCGGCATCGGCGCCGAAATCCTGTTCGCCTTCGCGCTCATCCTCGGTCTCGGCATCGCCACCATGGCATTGCGCGGCCGCCGCCCGTTCGGGTTCCTGATC
>DASVGZ010000378.1:0-2217 GCA_036379275.1 Acidiphilium sp.
AGGACGAGGCGAAGGATTTCGGTCATGGTTGGGTAGTATAGCCCAGGTTGGGCGCGATCCGGATCGGGACGGTGAAGGTCCGGTTTTCCGGGCCGGGGAAGGGCGGGTAGTGCATCCGCCGTACGGCGGTGAGGGCCGCGCGGTCGATCGAGCCGGCGCCGCTGGGACGCAGGATGCGGGCGGCGATCAGGTGGCCGGACGGGGCGAGGGTGAATTCGACGGTGGCGGTGCCGGACAGGTTCAGCATCCGCATCGTCGGGGTGGTGCGGACGAGGTGCTGGAGCGGCGCGCGCAGGGCGGCGGCGTAGGCCCGGAAGTCGAAATTTTGCGCCGGTTTTGGGGCGGGCGTCGTGGCCGGTTGCATCGTGGCGGGTTGCGGTGCGGATCGCGGTTCCGGCGGCGATGGAGTGCGGTGCGCGAGGACGTGATGCCGTGCCGGTGCGGGCGATACGGGCATCGGCGGTGGGGGGAACGGCAGTGAGGGGGCTGCGACCGCCGGTGCCGGAACCGGTATTCGAACCGGTATCGGGACCGATATCGGGACCGGTGGCGCGACGGGTGGCGGCATCGGCAAAGGCGGTGCCGAACGGGGGGCTGGCCGGGTCACCAGATGGACGAATACCGCCGGCGCCGTCGATTGTCCGGCGGTTTGCGGCAGATGGCGGACGACGATCCAGAGTCCGGCGGCGGTTGCCGCCAGCAGGGCCAAAGCAAGCAGACAGGCGCGCGGCAGGCCGAGTTCGTCGGGCTGCCAGGGCTGGAGGAGTCCGCTATCCATCCCGTCGCGCGATGTCGTGGCCGAGGCGGCCGGCGATGTCGTTGATGAACTGCCAGGCGACCCGGCCGGAGCGGGCGCCGCGCGTCACCGACCATTCGATGGCTTCGGCGTGCAGCGAGCCGGTTTCGATCGGCAGGGAGAACCACGACGCATAGGCATCGACCATCGCGAAATAGGTGGCCTGGTCGCAGTTATGAAAGCCGATCCACAGGCCGAACCGGTCGGACAGGGAGACTTTTTCCTCGGTGGCTTCCGAGGGGTTGATCGCGGTCGAGCGTTCGTTCTCGATCATGTCGCGCGGCATCAGGTGCCGGCGGTTCGAGGTGGCATAGAACAGGACATTGTCCGGCCTTCCCTTGATGCCGCCGTCGAGCACCGATTTCAGCGCCTTGTAGTCGGCATCCTCGCGCTCGAAGCTGAGGTCGTCGCAGAGAACCAGCGAGCGGCGCGGGTCGGGGCGGAGAACGTCGAGCAGGTCGGGCAGGGTCGAGATGTCCTCGCGGTGGATTTCGACCAAGGCGAGGCTGCCGGGGTGTTCGGCGTTGGCCGCCGCGTGCGAGGCTTTCACCAGCGAGGATTTGCCCATGCCGCGCGCGCCCCAGAGCATGACGTTGTTGGCCGGCAGGCCGCGAGCGAAACGCAGTGTGTTTTCCAGAAGAATCTGCTTCTGGCGGTCGACGCCCTGGAGAAGGGTGATGTCGACCCGCGCGACCCGGGGCACCGGATCGAGGGTTTTGCGCGCCGGCTGCCAGACGAAAGCGTCGTGCCCGGCGAGCGATGGCGGCGGCGCGGGCGGCGGGGCCAGCCGCTCGAGGGCGGCGGCGATTCGGGCGAGACTGTCGAAGGTGTTCTGGTCCATATAAGAACTTCCGGCTTGACGGGGCGGGCTGGCAAACTATGGTCCCGCCCGTTCCGCGACAAGCGGCTTTGCCACAAACCAGGGTTTTATCCATGTTCATCGCCACCGCCTACGCCGCCAGTTCAGCTTCGTCCGATGGGGGGCTGTCGTCGATCCTGAGCTTCGGGCCGCTCGTTCTCATCGTCATCGTCTTCTACTTCATCCTGATCCGGCCGCAGCAGCAGCAGGCGAAGACCCAGAAGGCGCGGCTGAAGGCGATCCGCCGGGGCGACAAGGTGGTGACCGGCGGCGGGATCGTCGGGCAGGTGGCGAAAGCGGCCGACGGATCGGAGGAGATCGAGGTCGATATCGCGCCGAATCTGCGCGTCACCGTGCTGCGCCATACGATCAGTTCGGTTCTGGGCGAGCCGAGGCAGCCGGAGGCGAAGTCGGCCGAGATCAAGAAAATCGAACCGAAGAAAGCCGCGAAATAAGGCGCGCAGAAAGGGGCGATGGCGGACCCGGCGGCGCTTTCCTACAACCGGATTTCCGGTCAGAGCCTTGAGCGGCTCGCCGCGCTGAGCGACGGGCTGTTCGCGAT
>DASVGZ010000379.1:0-2651 GCA_036379275.1 Acidiphilium sp.
GCATCATGCGGGCGAGGAGGGACCGGTGCCGTCGCCGGAAGCGATCGCCGCGCTGACCGAAAACCTGAAGGTCATCGGCATCGGCGAATCGGGCCTCGACTATTTCTACGACAAGGCCCCGCGCGACGTTCAGGCGGAGAATTTCCGCGCCCATATCCGCGCCGCCCAGATGACCGGCCTGCCGCTCGCGATCCATGCGCGCGACGCCGATGACGACATCGCCGCCATTCTTGAGGAAGAATACGCGGAGAAAAAATTCGCGTTTTTGCTCCACTGCTTCTCGTCAGGTCGGCGTCTCGCCGAACGCGCTCTCGCGCTCGGCGGCTATGTGTCGTTCTCCGGCATCCTGACCTTTCCGAAATCGACCGAGTTGCGCGAGATCGCGCGGGACATCCCGGCCGACCGGCTTCTGGTCGAGACCGATTCGCCCTACCTCGCCCCGGTACCGCATCGCGGCAAGCGCAACGAACCGGCGCATACCGTTCATACCGCACGCCGCCTCGCCGAAGCGCGGGGCATGACCGAGGCTGCTCTGGCCGAATTGACCACCACCAATTTCCGCTGCCTGTTCGTTAAAGCCACATGAAATTTCGCGTCACCCTGCTCGGCACCGGCGGTTCCGCCGGCCTGCCGCAAATCGGCGGCACGGATGGTGCCGGCGACTGGGGCCTCTGCGATCCTGCCGAGCCGCGCAACCGCCGGACCCGCGCGAGTGTTGTGATCGAAAACGGGGCAGGGCGCATTCTGGTCGACACAGCGCCCGAACTTCGCCTCCAGCTTACCGCCAACCGGATCGGCGCGATCGGTTCGGTCGTCTTCACCCACGCCCATGCCGACCACATCGCCGGGCTGGACGAGGTGCGCATCCTCAACCGCATCGCGAACGGCCCGATCCCGGCCTACAGCGACGCCGGAACCTGGGACGAACTGCACCGGCGCTTCGACTATGCGTTCAAGCCCTGGCAGCCGCCGGGCTTCTTTCGCCCGGTGATGGACACGCAGGTGGTCGCGCCCGGCGAAATCCGTGTCATCGAGGGCTTGCCGGTGACCGTCATCGGTCAGGATCACGGGTTCATCCGCTCGCTTGGCCTGCGCATCGGCAACCTCGCCTACTGCCCGGACGTGGTCCGGTTCGACGACGACCAGTTTGCCCTGCTGGCAGGCATCGACACCTGGATCGTCGATTGTTTCACCAAAGGGCCGCCGCACCCGACCCACGCCAATCTCGATCAGGTTATTGCCTGGGTCGAAATCCTGAAGCCGCGCCGCACGATCCTCACCCATATGGGGCCGGATCTCGACTACGCCTGGCTGCGCGACACCCTGCCGCCCGGAATCGAACCGGGCTATGATGGAATGATCATCGAGGGAGACGCGGCATGAGCATGACCCGGGACGAGAAACTTGGCCGCCTCGCCGAAATCGCGGTGAAAATCGGCGTTAATGTGCAGAAGGATCAGGAACTGATCGTCAACGCGCCGGTCGAAGCGCGCGAACTGGTCCGCCGTATCGCCGAGCACGCCTACCGCGCCGGCGCGACCCTCGTGGTGCCGTTCTTCGCCGACGATTCGGTCCAACGCGCGCGCTATCTCTACGCGGGAGACGAAAGCTTCGACTTCGCTCCGGCCTGGATGGGCGAGGCGATGGCGAAAGCGATCGGCGACGGTGCCGCGATGCTGACCATCGTGGGATCGGACCCGATGCTCCTCGCGGACTGCGACCCGGCGAAAATCGGCCGCGCCCAGCGCGCGGCGGCGGCGGCGATGAAGCCGGTGCGCAACCTGATTTCCGCTTTCGGCACCAACTGGTCGATCCTGTCCTTCGCAACGCCTGCCTGGGCGCGTGCGATCTTCCCCGATCTCGCCGAGGAAGAGGCTGTCGGAAAACTGTGGGACGCGATTTTCGCGGTCACCCGCGTCGATCAACCCGACCCGATCGCGGCGTGGCAGGACCACGCTTCAGTTCTGCTCGCCCGGTGCGACGTTCTGAACGACAAACGCTTCTCTTCGCTGCATTTCCGGGGGCCGGGCACCGATCTTCGGGTCGGCCTCGCCGATGACCACCTCTGGGCCGGCGGCGCGACCGAGGCGCGCAATGGCACGCTCTGTCTGCCCAACATGCCGACCGAGGAAGTTTTCACCATGCCTCACAAAGACAATGTGGAAGGCACTGTTTCATCAACAAAACCCTTGATCCATGGCGGTGCGCTGATCGAGGGGATTTCGGTGCGGTTCGAGGCCGGGCACATCGTCGAAGCCAAAGCCCGTACCGGGGAGTCGGTGTTCCGCTCGCTGATCGGCAGCGACGAGGGCGCGTCCCGGCTCGGCGAGGTCGCCCTTGTGCCGGATGCCTCGCCGGTTTCGCGATCGGGGCTGATCTTCCGCAACACGCTGTTCGACGAGAATGCCGCCTGCCACATCGCGCTCGGCCAAGCGTACAGCATGTGCTTCAAGGATGGGAAGAGCCTCAGCAAGGAGCAGCTCGCCTCCCGAGGCGCCAACGAAAGCCTGATTCACGTCGACTGGATGATCGGATCGAACCGCATCGATGTGGACGGCGTGAGTGCGGATGGTCGCGAGGAACCAGTGCTGCGCGCCGGCGAGTGGGTGTAGCGGCAAGCGACTTCCACCCCTGAGGTTTGTAACACTCCT
>DASVGZ010000380.1:0-2300 GCA_036379275.1 Acidiphilium sp.
TCCTTGCTCAAAAATCGAACAAAACGAAACGCAAACGATAACAGCTTGACTTTGAAATTCTACCTTGCAGCAACTCTACCTACGCATTTTTCTACCCGATCAGCGGATCGACCGGCTCCCACAGATACGCCGCCTGCGCCACCTGCACCCCGCCCACGCTCACCGCGCCGTCCGCCACGTGCCGCCCGCCCATCCGCTCGTAGAACCAGCGCGCCGGATTGTCGGCCAGAACCCACAGGAACACCGAGGCGCAGCCCTGCGCGGCAAGATACGCCGCCGCCGCGCGCAGCAACTGCCGCCCGAGCCCGCGCTCGCGAAAATCGTCGAGCACATAAAGCGTCTCGATCTCGGCTTCGGCAAGCGCGCCGCGCCGCCGCCGCGCGGTCACGAACCCCACGATCCGCGCCCCGCCGCCATCCTGCGTATCGGAACCGGACGCAACCGCGACATGCACCCCGCCGCCGCTCCGGATCACCCGGTCGTAAAACCCGGCCTGACGCGGCGCCGAAAGCCCGGTCAGCACCGGCTCGGGCAAAACCCCGGCATAGGTGCTGCGCCAGCTCGCGACATGAACATCGCCGATTCCCGGCGCATCCGACGGCCGGGCGCGCCGGATCGTGATCATGTTTTTGTCGGTCCTTCAAACGCCGGGCGGGCGCATCCGCGCCCTTGGCTTCGCGCCATAAGGCGCGCGCCGCATTCGCGGCGGGCAGCAAAACGAGCTTTCGCTACGTTTTGCCGATAATCAGTCACACGGCCCGTTCCAGCCGGCAGGCGAAGAACCCGTCGGTGCCGTCGCGCGCGGGCGACAGGCGCAGCGCCTCGCCCCTCAGATACGCCGGAAACGCCTCGCCGAGCGGCGCCACGCGAAACCCCGGATGGCGGAGCAGAAACGCCGCAACCTGGTCCTCGTTCTCCGGGGCGAGCATCGAACATGTCGCATAGATGAGGGCTCCGCCCGGTTTGACCAAGCGCCGCGCGTCATCGAGAATCGCCGCCTGCTTCACGGTCAACTCGGCAAGATCGGTCCCGGTCAGGCGCAGCCGGGCATCCGGGTTGCGCCGCCAGGTGCCGGTGCCGGTGCAGGGCGCATCGACCAGAACCAGATCGAATTTTTTCTCCTGCCGCTTGGTCCATTTGTCGCCGGCCTCCAGCAGATGCCGCTCGGCATTGTGAACCCCGGCCCGGCGCAGCCGCTTGATCGCGCCGTCGAGCCGCGCCGCCGAAACGTCGCAGGCGACGATATGCCCCTTGTTCTGCATGGTCATCGCGAGCGCCAGGGTCTTGCCGCCCGCCCCCGCGCAGAAATCGGCGACCCGCATCCCCGGCTTCGCATCGGCGAGCAGAGCGACCAACTGGCTGCCTTCGTCCTGAATCTCCACCTTCCCGTCGCGAAACGGTGGCGAAACCGTCACGTTCTGCCGCGCCGCGAGCCGCAGCCCCCACGGGCTCAACACGGTCGGCTCGGCCCGCAATTTCGCCCGCGCCAGCGCGCCGATCGCCTCCTCGCGCGTCGCCTTCAGCAAATTCACCCGCAAATCCAGCGGCGCCGGCTGCATCAGAGCGGCGCATTCGACCTCCAGCCGGTCGCCGAACCGCGCGCGCAGCAGCGGAACCACGAATTCCGGGATTTCGAGCCTGACCCCCTCCGGCATGTGCGGATGGTCGAGCGTATGCGTCTCCAGCCGCGAAAGCACGCGCTTCTCGGTCTCGTCCAGCGGCGGTGGCGCGAACCGCGAGGCGCCGAATTCCGCCGCCGCGCGATGCGCGGTCATGCCGCCCAGCACCATCAGGGCAACGACCAGAAGCCGCGGCGTCGCCTCCGCGTCGATCTGGCCGAGCCACCAGCCGAGCCGCCGCCGCGCGCGCAGCACCGCCCAGACCGTCTCGCCGATATCGCGTCGGTCGCCGCCGCCGATGAACCGGCGGGTGCGCAGGAATTCGTTGGCAACGGCATCGGCCGGGCGCGGATCGGTCTCGATCGCGCCAAGCAGTTCGATCGCCGCCTGCAAGCGGCCCGCAGGGGTCATAGGGGGTCAGTCCTGCCGGTAATTCGGTGCTTCGCGGGTGATCGCGACATCGTGGACATGGCTTTCCCGCAACCCCGCGCCGGTGATCCGCCGGAACCGCGCCTTCGACTGCAAATCGCCGATCGTGGCGCAGCCGGTATAGCCCATACCGGCACGCAACCCGCCGACGAGCTGATGCACCACCGTCGACATCGGCCCCTTGTAGCCGACCCTGCCCTCGATTCCCTCCGGCACCAGCTTCAGCGTGTCCTTGATCTCCTGCTGGAAATA
>DASVGZ010000381.1:0-2309 GCA_036379275.1 Acidiphilium sp.
TGCCGTGATCCGCCTCGATCATGGCAAGGGCAAGATCGATCCCGGCGGTAATCCCGGCCGAGGTCCAGATCGCGCCATCCCGAATGAAAATCCGGTCTCCGTCGACACGAACTCCCGGATAGCGCCGCTGGAGTGCGGCTGCATGACGCCAGTGAGTGGTGGCTTGGCGCTGATCGAGCAGGCCGGCGGCGGCGAGAATGAATGCTCCGGTGCAGACGCTGGCAATCCGGCGGGTTCGTGTCGTGGCCGACCGGATGGCGTCGAGCCGGGTTTCCGGCTGCGGATCGAGCCGTGCACCGCGCCCGCCGACGACGATCAGCGTATCGAAGCGCAGTGCGGCGAGTTTTTCGGTCGTGATTTCCAGCCATGCGGTCGATACCACCGCACCGCCTGCTTCCGAAACCACGCGCAATCGGTAAGGACGCGTTCCGTCTGTCATCTCCACCATCCGGAACGCCGAGAGCGGACCGGTCAGGTCGAGGATTTCGAATTCCGGAACAATGAAAAAGCCGATCTCGCGGGGCATGGCATGAAACGAGGTAATTATGTCATTTGAGCCGGAAGCGTGCGGCGGCATGATGTCGGTGTCAATCCGAAGGAGCCCTCATGGCCGACCCGATCAGCATCGTTTTTCCGATCTATCCCGGTGTGACCCATCTCGATTTCACCGGGCCGCACCAGTTTCTGTCCCAGCTTCCCGGCGCCAGGGCGATCGCAGCTTCGGTCGGGGGCATTCCGATCGAGGCAGACGGGCTGGTGTTCTCTGGCCTCTCCGACCTGACAGCGATCGAAAGATGCGATGTTCTGTGCATTCCGGGCGGGTTCGGTTGCATCGACGCCATGCAGGATACTGCCTTCATTGCCGCAATCCGGCGCCTCGCCGCTACGGCACACTATGTCACCTCGGTCTGCACGGGCTCGCTCATCCTCGGTGCAGCGGGGCTGCTCAAGGGCAGGCGTGCTGCCTGCCACTGGGCCTGGCGCGAGTTGCTGACCGAATTTGGCGCGATTCCCGGCCCCGGTCGGGTGGTGCGCGACGGTGCGATCATCACTGGTGGTGGCGTGACCGCCGGGATCGATTTTGCCCTGACCCTGATGGCGGAACTGGCCGGGCGGGAGGTTGCCGAGACGATTCAGCTCAGGCTGGAATATGCGCCCGAGCCGCCTTTCGATGCCGGACGACCGGAGATCGCGTCGCAGGCGGTTCTGGAAGCGGTCATGGCACGGATGGCTGCGATCGAGCCAGCCCGGCGTGCAGGCATTCGCCGCGCCGCCGAGGCGTTGCACGCCCGGGTCGGGACGGCCTGACCGGGGCAGGGTGCAGCTTGCCGCTGATCCGGCAGGCGATCATGATGCGGGTTATATTTCATTATGATCGACCCGGAGAGGACAGCCACGATGAGCGATATCGGCCTCGATGCCCCGCAGAGCGGCCTCGATCAGTTGCGTGCATACGTGAAGGAGCATCGGAGACCGCCGATCGCGAACAGGCTCGATTTCGATCTGGTCGTAATCGAGGAAGGCCGGGCGGTCTTCGAGGGAACACCCGGGCCGGAGGTCTACAACCCGCTTGGCACCGTGCATGGCGGCTATGCAGCAACCCTTCTCGATTCCGCCTGCGGTTGTGCCGCGCATTCGAAACTCAGGCCGGGTCAGACCTATACGACCCTGGAACTCAAGGTCGTCTACCACAAGGCGTTGACGGCGGAGACCGGTCTGGTTCGGGCCGAAGGCGTGGTGGTGTCGATGGGGCGGCGTGCGGCCTTTGCCGAAGCGAAGCTGACCGATGCGGTCGGGAAGCTTTACGCCTCGGCAACCTCGACCCTGCTTGTTATGGAGGGCTGAGGCGATGCGGATTCTGATTGTCGGCGCCGGTGGAACCGGCGGCTATTTCGGCGGCCGGTTGCTTCAATCCGGCGCTGATGTGACGTTTCTGGTGCGCGAGGCGCGTGCTGCGGTACTTGCCCGCACCGGGCTCCGGATCCGCAGCGTGCATGGCGATGCCGATCTTCGGTCGCCCCCCACGGTCACGGCCGCTACGTTGCGCGAGCAGTACGATCTGATTCTTCTGAGTTGCAAGGCCTACGATCTCGACGGCGCAATCGACGCGATCGCTCCTGCGGTAGGGCCACGCACGGCGATCCTGCCGGTGCTCAACGGGATGCGCCATCTCGATGCGCTGGATGCCCGGTTCGGTGCGGCGCATGTGCTCGGCGGGCTCTGCGTGATTTCGTCCGGTCTGGGTCCGGATGGCGAGATCCTGCATTTCAACGAAGCCCATTCGATCACATTCGGCGAGCGTGACGGAG
>DASVGZ010000382.1:0-5662 GCA_036379275.1 Acidiphilium sp.
GTGGTGAGAAAGATCGTCTTCGCCGGGCCCTCGATCGGCGCGAGCGCGTTGAGCCGCTCGGCGAGCGCGATATAGGGTTCGTAGGGCGAAACCTGAAAGCAGGTATGGGTGAAGCGCGCCATCTGGGCCTCGACTGCGGCGATCACCTTCGGATGCCGGTGACCGGTATTGAGCACCGCGATGCCGCCGGCGAAGTCGATGAAGCGCCGGCCTTCCTCGTCCCACAGCTCGGAGTTCTCGGCGCGCGCGGCGAAGACCGGATGGGCGATGCCCACCCCGCGCGCCACGGCGGCTTCACGGCGGGATTGCAGGCTGGCGTTGGCAGACATGATGGTGCTCCCTGAATGGCGGCGCAATTATAGACCGACTCCCGTTTTACGGAACCACCCCGCGTTGCAACCCGGCGCTGCACGGTGAAATTTTATCGCCATCGGGTCGCTGCCCTGATCGCTTCCGGTAATGCGTCGGCCAGATCCTCGGCGATCAGCCCGGGGCCGACCCGCCGCGCCGCCTCGCCATGCAGCCAGACTGCCGCGCACGCGGCCTCGAACCGGTCCATCCCGTGAGCCCCACCCTGGGCGAGCAGGGCGGCGACGATTCCCGCCAGCGTATCGCCGGAGCCGGCGGTCGCGAGCGTGGGCGGCGCATTGTCGTTGATCGCGGCACGGCCGTCCGGCGCCGCGATTACGGTGTCCGCGCCTTTCAGGATCACGATCGCACCGGTCCGGGCGGCGGCGGCGCGGGCGGCGGCGAGCCGGTTGCCGTCGAGGCCGGGAAACAATCGGGCGAATTCACCCGCGTGCGGCGTGATTACGGCAACCCCGCGCAGACGGTCCGGCGTCCCGGCGCAGGCGGTCAGCGCATCGGCATCGGCGACGACGGTTCGCCCCGCGGCGATCAGCGTATCGAGCAGATCCCCGGCACGCCCGGCGCCGAGGCCGGGGCCGCAAAGCCAGACTTTCCGACGGGAATCGACGAGAAGTCCGACCGGGTCGCCCGTGCGCACGATCAACCCGGGCGGTGCCGCGACGGGATGATCGGCGGCGAGGGTAACAAGGCCCGCGCCGGCGCGCAGCGCCGCGTTGCCGGCGAGGATCGCGGCGCCGGACATCTCGCCCGCCAGGATGGTGACATGGCCGCGATCGTATTTGTGACCGGAGGCGCCGAGTCCGGGCAGGCGCCACAGGCCGGGCGTGTTGCGCCACAGGCCCGGGGTGATAGCGGCGATCGCGCCTGCCGGCATCCCGATATCGGCGCAGACGGTTTCGCCGCACTGCGCCCGGCCCGGATAAAGAAGATGGCCCGGTTTGCGCGCGACGAACGTCATGGTGAGGGTAGCGCGTGGCGCGAAGCCCCGGATCGCACCGGTTGCCCCGTCGACTCCGCTCGGGATGTCGATCGCGATCAGGGTTTTTGCCGCCGCCAGCAATTCGGCGATATCGGGCGCGATATCGCGGGCGAGGCCGGCGCCGAACACCGCGTCGATCACCAGATCGGCGGATGCGGCGCGTGAAACGTCAGGTGCTGCCAGCCTGCCGCGCCAGCGCCCGGCGGCGATGGCGGCATCCGACCCCGCGCGCGGAGCAGCGACCGGCATGACAGTGACCGGCCAGCCGCGCTCGGCCAGCAGCCTTGCCACAACATAGCCGTCGCCGCCGTTATTGCCCGGCCCGGCGAGCACCAGAACTCGACAGGGCGAAAAACGGCGAAGTACCGCGCGGGCCACCGCCCGCCCGGCATTCTCCATCAGATCGAGCGAGGCGACCCCGTGTTCCGGCGCCGCCCCGTCGATCGCGGCCATCTCGCGCGGGGTGAAGAGCGGTTCCATGCGGCTCATGTGGGATGGTTCGCATGATTTTGTTAAGAATGGATAAATTTTCTGCACACGGAGGCATTTCCGCCTTGTTGATCGGCATTTCCACCCTTCTTGCGATTCATCTGGCGGGGTCGTCGCTCTGGATCGGGTTATTGGCCGGCCTTCTGCTCCTGCCGCGCGACGAGGGCGGATTCGCGGCGCGATCATCACGCCTGCTGCGCGCCGCCGCTCTCGCCATGCCGGTCACGCTCGCCTCCGGCTGGGCGCTCGCCTTTCTCGCCAACGGGCCGCCGGCTCTCTGGCCCCGGGCGGTCGATGCGATGCAGGCCGCCGGCATCGTCATGGCGGTCGCGATTCTGCTCGCCGTCTTCGGTGTGGCCCCCATGCTGCGCGAGGCCGAAATATCACGTGATCGTGATATAACCCGGAACGAGACCCGCCGGCTTGTTCGCCTGATCGCGATCGATTTGCTTCTCGGCCTTGTCATCCTTGGTTTCGCGGTGATCGGGCGCTACGGTTGACACCCGGATGTATCATAAATGAGCGTAACGAGCCCGGCTCGTAATACATTTTTTATTTCAACACCTCGTATATGCCGCGAAAGGGTCTTGCTTGTGGAATGATTATCCGTCATTTAACCAAACGTGGCGCTTCGAGGGATCGACAGGTCGAAACTGAACAGTGCCAGCCGCCAAGTTTAGGGAGCCTCTTCAGATCGCATCACAATGATGCCGGCCGGCTGAATCAGCCGGCCGTTTTTTTATGCGGCTTCCGGGAAAGTGGGGGCTTCTGTTGCCCGGTGCCCCCTGACCGCGCTTATCGCTTATGCAGCGACAGCGAGCGCCTCGAAGTTATCGTTGGCACTTGTGATACGGCCCGATGACGGCGGAACCATGCCGGGCGAAAGATGGGTCTTTACCGCGCGTGTCGAGCCTGTTTCGCCCCCCGAAGCCCGCCAGTCGTGGCGGGAAATGGTGGAGGCGCCGGGTACTGCCCCCGGGTCCACTACGCTTATTCCACACACCGTTTATCGCCGTAGTCGGTTGCCCGACACCCGCTATATAGGCGATAGGATCGGACCGCGAAAGGGACCCCTCCATGCAGCTTTCCGATTCCGACCGGACCGAGATCGACACGGCGCGAGGCCAGAGCGCATCGACCCGGCGCGCGACCGTGCCGGCGCTGGAGGCGATGCTGTTCGCCCCGTCTCCGGTGCTCGATCACGGCTTCGTCCGGGTGATCGACTATATGGGCGACGATGCGGCGGTAGTGCAGGCGGCGCGGGTTTCCTACGGCCGGGGCACCCGCAAGGTCAGCGAGGACGAGGGGCTGATCCGTTATCTGATGCGCCACCGGCACTCCACCCCGTTCGAGATGTGCGAGATCAAATTCCACGTCAAATTGCCGATATTCGTGGCGCGACAGTGGATCAGGCACCGCACCGCCAACGTGAACGAATACTCCGCGCGCTATTCGGTGATGGATCGGGAATTCTACATCCCCGCGCCGGAGCACCTTGCCGCGCAGTCGGCCGCCAACCGCCAGGGCAGGGGCGAGGTTCTCGCCGGTGACGAGGCCGCCGAGGTGCTTGCCCTTCTGCGCGACGATGCGAACCGGAATTACAGCCACTACGAATACATGCTGAACGAGGGGGAGGCCGATCCGGGCCGGCTCGGTCTCGCCCGCGAACTGGCGCGGATGAATCTCACCCTTAACGCCTATACCCAGTGGTACTGGAAAACAGACCTGCACAATCTGTTTCATTTCCTGTCGCTGCGGGCCGATCCTCATGCTCAATATGAAATTCGCGCCTATGCCGAATCGATGATGGCGATTACCCGCGCCTGGGTGCCAGCCAGCTTCCGCGCCTTCGAGGACTACCGGCTGGGGGCGGCCAGCTTCTCGGCCTCGATGCTCGCTGTGCTGCGCCGGATGCTGGCGGGCGAGGCCGTGCAGCAGCCGGAATCGGGGCTGTCGAAGCGGGAATGGGCGGAAATGATGGCGGTGCTGAACCGCTGATCCCGCGCATGGCTGGATGCGATCATTTTCGGTCGCATCCCGAAGCAAAACCGGAATATAAGGAGCCCGTGCCGCGCAGGCCCGGCGATGATCTCCGGGAGGCGGGGCAGGAGCCGAAGGAATGAACAGAGACCACCCGTTTATCGCGCAATGCGATAAGGCCCTGGCCGATATCCGCGCCGCCGGGCGTTACCGCCGGTTTGTCGCGCTGGAAAAACTGGCCGACCGCTTCCCGTATTACCGGGTCACCATGGACGGCCGGACCGAGGACATCCTGGTCTGGTCGTCGAACGACTACCTCGCCATGGGCACCGACCCCGAGGTGATCGCGGCCTCGGTCGAGGCGGCGCGCACCATGGGCGCGGGCGCCGGCGGCACCCGCAACATCGCCGGCTCCTCGCCGATCCATGTCGCGCTGGAGGCGGAACTCGCCTCGTTGCACGGCAAGGACGCCGCCCTGCTGTTCACCTCCGGCTATGTCTCGAATCAGGCGACGCTGAGCGCGATCCTGAACTCCCTGCCGGACTGGCACGTGTTCTCCGACGCGCAGAACCACAATTCGATGATCGTCGGCATCAAGGGCGGGCGCTCGGCGACGGTGCATGTGTTCGCACACAACGACCTCGCCGATCTGGAGCAAAAGCTCGCGGCGGCTCCCGCCGATGCGCCGAAAATGGTCGCCTTCGAGAGCGTCTATTCGATGGACGGCGACATCTCGCCGATCGGCGCGATCTGCGATCTTGCCGAGAAATACAACGCCATCACCTATCTCGACGAGGTCCATGCCGTCGGCATGTACGGCCCGCACGGCGGCGGCGTGTCGGAACGGGACGGCGTCGCCCATCGCCTCACCATCATCGAGGGCACGCTGGCCAAGGCCTATGGCTGCCATGGCGGCTATGTCGCAGGCGATTCCAGCGTGATCGACTATATCCGCTCGGTCGCGGCGGGCTTCATCTTCACGACTGCCCTGCCGCCGCCCACGGTCGCGGCTGCGCTGGCCTCGATCCGCCGGCTCAAGGTGGACGATGAGCGGCGCGCGATCCTGTTCGCGAAGGCCGGCCTGCTGAAATCGAAATTCGATGCCGCCGGCCTGCCGCGCCTCGCCACCGAAAGCCATATCGTACCGCTGATGATCGGCAATGCCGCCCGCGCCACCGAGGTGTCGATGCGGCTGATCCGCGAGTTCGGCATGTATGCGACCCCGATCAACTACCCGACGGTCGCGGCCGGCACCGAACGGCTGCGCTTCACACCCGGACCGAAGCATACCGAGGCGATGATGGACGATCTGGTCATCGCGCTGAAGCACATCCTGTCGGGCGAAACCGGCGTCGTCGCGGCCTGACCGCCGGCTCCCGGATGCCGGCTCCGAGGCGCCGGTTCGGGCGCGGAACCCTGGCTTGCCGGGCCGGCATCCGCTCGCTATAGCGATGCCGGTCGCCGACATAGCTCAGCGGTAGAGCAACTGATTCGTAATCAGTAGGTCCCCGGTTCAATCCCGGGTGTCGGCACCATTTTAAATCAATGGCTTACAGGCTGTTTTCGGCCTTACGCCGCGCGCTTTGGCGATTGTCGCGGCCTCCGCGTGGATGTCTTTCGGCATATGGACATTGAACCGGCCGCTGAACGAGCGCCAGGGCTTGATGCCCTTTTCCTCGCGCACGGCCAGAAAGGTCTTGAGCGAGATTTCACCTTCCCGGCGCAGGGCAGGAACGCTGTCGGCGTAAAAATCGGCGCCGCCATTCAGATCGGCGAACTCCCCGCGAAACATGCCGATCTCCGGATCATACTGGATCACGGCGGAATGACCGCCGATCCGCATGG
>DASVGZ010000383.1:0-2363 GCA_036379275.1 Acidiphilium sp.
ATCCCCCTGATTATCTCCGATGCGAATTCGCTCCTGCCCCCCCTCGATTCCACCCGTCTGCTCGCGCGCGCGGCGCTGCACCGGGCGGTGGCGGCATAGGGTCTCCCGGTTGCACGACACGAGGCAAGATGTCATTCGACATGCAATGCGCCTGACCTGCCCGAACTGCGCCGCGCACTACGAGATGCCGCCGGAGATGGCGGCGCGGCTGCCGGCGCGGCTGCGCTGCGCACGCTGCGAGGCAGAATGGCATCAGGAGTCTCCCGCGCGACCGGAGCCGGAAATTCCTGCACAAGCCGCCTTCGATCCTCCGCCTGAACCGGAAACCCCAGAACCTGAAGCGGACCCGATGACGGCCGAAACCGTCGATATTCCGCCGGTGCCCGGCGTGGTTTCGCCCAGGGTGGCGCCGGTTCCGCACCACCGCCCGGCTCCCCGGCCGAAACCGGCCGCGACATGGCTGATGTGGCTCGTCTCGATTGGCATTCTCGTCATTCTGATCGCGCTCGCGATTGGCTTTCACGATGCGATCGGCCATGCTTGGCCGCCGAGCCAACGGCTTTACCATGCGCTCGGCCTGACGGGCTGATTTCAACCATCGAGGATATTTCATGACCGGACGTACCCATAACTCGCTTCTGGTCATCGACACCCATGTCGATATCCCCTGGCCGAACGGCGCCGATTTCCTCGTCGACGGGCCGCGCTGCGTCGATCTGCCGAAGCTGAGGCGCGGCGGGGTGGGGGCGGTCTGTTTCGCCGCCTATGTGCCGCAGGGGAAACGCGACGCGGAGGGCGATGCCGAGGCGAAAGCCCGTGCGCTCGGGATGCTGGACCGGATCGCCGGGATGGGGGAGGCCGATGGAACCGCGCTCGCGCGCGACGCCGATTCGATCGAGCGGGCGCACGCAAACGGCAGGATCGCGGTGATTCCGGCGGTCGAGAACGGCACCGCGATCGGCGGTGACCTCGCCGTGCTCGACGAGTTCGCCGCGCGTGGCGTGCGCTACATGACCCTGACCCATAACGGTCATAACGCTCTGGCCGATGCGGCAATCCCGCGCCGCGATCTCGGCGATGCCGAAACCGAACATGGCGGCCTGTCGGCGCTCGGGCGCGCGGCGATCGCGCGGATGAACGATCTCGGCATTCTGGCCGATGTCAGCCACGCGGCGAAATCGACCATGCTGCAGGCGGCGTCCCTGTCGCGCACGCCGGTCATCGCCACCCATTCCTGCGCGCGCACGCTGTGCGACCATCCGCGCAACCTTGACGACGAGCAGCTCGATATCCTGCGCGCCATCGGCGGAGTGATCCAGATCACCATGGTTTCGGGTTTTCTGAAGCCTGGCGCGAAACCGTCCGATGTCGGCGTGCATACCGTCGCCGATCATGTCGATTACGTGGTCCGGCGAATCGGCATCGACCATGTCGGGATCGGCACCGATTTCGATGGTGGCGGCGGCGTCGATGGCTACATGAACGCCGGCCAGACCCCGGCGCTGACCGCCGAACTGGTGAGCCGCGGCTACGATGAGGCGGCGCTCGGCAAGATCTGGGGCGGCAATTTCCTGCGCGTGCTCCGCGCCGCCGAGGCCGCGCGGAAATAGAGCGTAGCCCGGCCGCCCCGAGGCGGCCGGAACGGTCAGGGCCGGCGCGCCATCAGGCAAAAATCGAAATTCTGCGCGCCGATGACGAATGTGTCGTCGCCTCGCGCGGTAAAGCCCTGCCTTCCATAGAAGCGGATCGCCCGCCGGTTCTGCCGCAGCACGGCGAGCCAGATTGCCGGCACCCCGGCCGCGCGCTCAAGGGCAATCTGCAACAGCGCCCGTCCGTATCCATCGCCGATGAAATCGCGCAGCACGTAGATTTTTTGCAACTGGGCAGCGTCCGCCTCGGCCAGATGAGGCGTGACGGAACGCAGCTTCAATTTCGCATAACCGACCGGCAAACCGTCTGACAGGGTAAGCCAGTAGATGTTATCCTGCTTGTTCAGGCTGCGCCTGATTTTTTCCACGTCGAACGTGACATCGAGATAGATGCGCAGGTCGCCCCGATGGGCGCGAAACAAATGACCGAAGGTTTCCGTGAATGTGATGCGTCCCAGCAGGGCAACGACTGCTGCATCCGCTTCGCGGGCTTCGCGCACCAGAATGGTCATGACCGGACTCCCGCCGGTCCGCGCCTGACCGCCGCGCCGCCGCGCCGTGTGCCAAAAGCGGCCGCGAGCGCGCCGCCGCAGACCATTGCAGCGGCGGCGATGAGCAAGGATTGATGAAGCCCGGACGACAGGCCGGATCGTGCCGCCAGCGACCCGAACAGCGCGATTCCGATCACGCTGCCGATCTGGCGGCTGGCGTTGA
>DASVGZ010000384.1:0-7267 GCA_036379275.1 Acidiphilium sp.
AGCCGTTGAACATCGTTCTATGCGTCTTGCGTACGAACTCGCAAATGATCGCATAGGGTAACGGAAAGATCGCGCCCATGCCGAGGCCGGCGGCGAAGCGCACTCCGAGCAGGGTATGGTAACCCGGGGCCACACCGCAGAGAAAAGTGAAAACGCCGTACCAGATAATTCCGCCGATCAGGACTCGCTTGCGCCCATAGTGGTCGGCCAGCCTTCCGGCAGGAATCAGGCCAATCACCACGCCGAACGTCTGGGTCGCCACCAGAGCGCCGACATTGCCTGGCGTCAGATGCAGGGTGCTCCGCAATGCTGGCAGAGAGACACCGAGCGAGCCGATGCTGAGAGCTTCGGTGAACCAGGCAAGACCGGCGACGATCACGATGAGCCAGGTCAACCAGGTAACGGGAAGACGTTCCAGGCGGGCGGCGATTGCGGCTTGTGCCGCGACACGTTGGTCCAGGGTTGTCATCGTTTCCTCCTTCCAGCGCCGATCTGCCAGGCCGGCAGCGGCGTTATGCGGTGTCGGGGATCGCGGGAGACATTCGTTTCGCAAGAGCCGTGACAACGCCGTGAGGCGTATCGGCGACGGTAACGCCGGCGGCCTCAAGCGCTGCCCGCTTGCCGGCATAAGTACCTGAAGTGCCAGCCGTGATCGCACCCGCATGACCCATCCGCTTGCCTCGCGGCGCCGCCCGGCCAGCGATGAACGACACTACCGGTTTTTGTATTGTCGCGGCGTAGATGGCCGCCTCTTCTTCCATGCCGCCACCGATTTCGCCGACCAGAACGATTGCCCTTGTGAGGCTGTCGGCGTCGAGCGCACGCAGGGCATCCAGCGTGGTCGTCCCGATCATCGGGTCTCCCCCGATTCCGATGAAGCTCGACTGCCCGAATCCTGCGCGGGTGAGATTGAGACAAATCAGCGTGCCGAGGCTGCCGCTGCGCGAAATCACTCCGATGTGGCCAGGTCTGAAAACATTGGCATTATGACCGGGCATGATACCGGCGAATGCCTCGCCCGGAGTGACCAGACCCGCGGTGTTCGGGCCGACGATCCGGCAGTCGGCGTCAGCGGCACGGGCAAAGACTTCGAGCATGTCATGGCCCGGAATATGCTCGGTCAGGATCACCAGGCCGCGAATGCCGGCCCCGATCACATCCAGAGCCGCCGCTTTTGCCATCGCAGGCGGCACGAACATAACCGCGACATCGACCGGCATCGCCGACACCGCATCCTTCGCCGAGGCGAACACCGGCAGGCCGAGATGGACTGTGCCCGCGCGCTTCGGATTGACCCCGGCAACAACGCGCGTACCGGCTTCGATCATGCGTTCGGTCCAGAACGTGCCTTGTCCGCCGGTCATGCCCAGCACGAGCACACGGTCTGACCTGCGAATGATCGGAAAATCGTTCATCGCGCGGCCTCGATCGCCGCCAACACCGCGTCTTCCATCAAGTCGAATGGCTCCACCCCGAATTCCTGCCTGACGAGTGCGACGGCTTCATCCTCGCCTGTACCATGCACAGAGAAAAACATTGGCACGTCCGGTTTGAGGGAGCGCCAGGCCGCGGCGACACCAGCGGCCATCACATCGGTCCGGGCAAAAGCACCACAAAAATTGACAACAAGCGCCCTTACGTCAGGCCGTGCGAGCAGCAGGGTCAGGGCAACCTCGGCTTTGGTATAGGCATCGCCACCGATTTCGAGAAAATTCGCGGGTTTGCCTCCGAGATGGGAAACGACATCCATGGTCGTCATCGTTAGCCCGGCACCATTGGCAAGAATTCCAATATCGCCATCGAGCTCGATGAATTTCAGACCCAGATTGCGGGCTTCGGCTTCAAGGTTCGTCATCCGCTCGGGCGCCGCGACCACTGCGATGCCAGGTTGGCGGAACGCGGCGGCATCATCGAGAGTGAACTTGCAATCAAGCGCCACGACGCGGCCATCTTTCAATTCGGCGAGCGGGTTGATTTCGATCAGCTCCGCGTCGGTTTCCCGATAGCGCCGGTAGAGCGTGACCAGAATTTCGGCAACCCGCGCCTGTGCCGCGCCGAGCCCGAGACCCTCCAGCATTGTCATCGCATCGCCATGATCGAAACGGTCCGGTGTCGTGACCACGTGCCGGCGGATCGCATCGGGATTTTCGTTGGCGATCGCCTCGATGTCCATGCCGCCTTCGGTCGCGAACAGCACGAGCGATGCGCGTTCGGCCGGAGCGTGCAGCACCGAGGCGTAGAATTCGCGGGCGATCGGCGCGAGTTGTTCGACCAGAACTTCCTCGGTGCGATATCCATCGATTTCCATACCCAGAATCGCAGCGGCCCCGGCACGGGCTTCCGCCGGCGTCTGTGCCAGGTGAATGCCCCCGGCCTTGCCGCGCTTTCCGGATGGCACCTGAGCCTTGATCACGCAGGGACCGAGTGATTCTGCCACCATCGCCGCATCATCCACCGTTCGGCAGACCGTGCTGGCAAGCAACGGAATCCCGGACGGAGCGAGAATCAGGGTTTTGGCATGATGTTCCAGAAGATTCATTGCCCGTATCTCGCCCAATAGCTGCCGAACAACCCGGTTTCGTCCGGCTTGTCTTCCGGAATCGGTGTGACGAGGTGGGTAATGTTGAGAAAATGTCGGTAATTCAGGTTTTCGCTGATGGAATTCTTCTGCCACGAGCCGCAGCCCATGCTGAGGGTGAATTCCAGGCCGCTGTCGAACCCTCCGCCGTTGCCGAATGTATGGGCAAAGTTCACCAGCACACGAACCACATCGAGTTCCTCGGCAAGGCGGCGGGCACGGGATACATCTTTGGTATGAATTCCGCATGAATGACCTCGGCCCTGATAATCGAGAATCGCACGGACCTTGTCCGCGGCTTCACCGATATCGGAGGCGCGATAGACCGTCAGAACGAGCGACAGTTTTTCGCCGGAGAACGGATGGCCACGGCCGACGCCAACCTCCTCGACCATGAAGAACCGTGCTGTTCTTGCCGCTTCCGGCAAGTCGAAGGCTTCAGCCAGCACGCGGGCGTCACGTGCGATCAGAGCCCGGTTGAGTTTGCCATCCTGCCAGAGAATGCCTTCGATCCGCCTGGCCTCCTTCGGTGTGCAGCGGTAACCGCCGGCCCGGCCGAGCGCGGCGAGAGCGTTCTCATAGACAGCATCGACGATAACCAGGGCATTTTCCGACGAACAGGATGTGGCATTGTCGAAAGTCTTCGAAACCGCGATCTTCGCCGCTGCTTCGTCGAGATCGGCGGTTTCGTCGACGATGACCGGGACGTTGCCGGCTCCGACGCCGATGGCCGGAGTGCCACTGCGGTAACCGCGCCGCACATTATCCTGCGAGCCGGTGACCACCACGAGATCGGCCGCTTCCATCAGTGCCTGGGTCATCTGTTTGGAGGCCGGCGGCGGTAGAATCTGCACCAGATCGACCGGCGCGCCGATCCGGCCAAGCTCCGCGCGCATGGCCGCGACAGTTGCGGTCGTCGTTTTCATGCCGGCGGGCGAGGCTGCGATAATGATAGCATTACGGCCTTTCAGTGCCATCATCGCCTTGTTCACCGCGGTCGCGGATGGGTTGGTCGATGGGGTCACCGCACAAACGACACCGATCGGTTTGGCGAATTTGACGATGCCACGCGCCATATCCTCCTCGATCGCGCCAACCGATTTCGCGCGCAGAAGATCGCGCAATGTGCCGAAGGTCTTGCGTTGGTTCTTGATGATTTTATCGGCTACATTGCCGAGCCCGGTGTCCGCCACCGCCATGCGGGCCAATGCCTCGGCACGATCGGGCCGGTAGAGCGACCAGGCCAGAGCAATCACCAACTCATCGGTTCTCGCCTGATCCGCATCAGCGATCTCGATCATCGCCTGGCGCGCCCGTGCAACAGTCGAGGCCACCACTTCCGACGCCGGCTTCTGTTCCACCGCCAATACCGGTTGATCCATCATTTTACAAAATTCCTCGAGGTTTCAGGCAAACCCGCACTGATGCGTTCCCGTATGGCTTTTTTATCCAGGAGTGATTTTTGCGCTTCATGCCTGCCGACTCACGGAACATCGTTCTGGTCGATTGCCAGGAAGCTCTCGCAAAGCCTGCGTGCAGCTTCGAGCAGAGGAATGCGATAGCGATAGGCATCCGCGACGGGCATACGCGATGCCGGCGCCTGAATGGCGATCCCGGCCACGAGTTGACGGCGCGCATTGAACACCGGAGCTGCAAGGGCGACAACGCCGGAGAGATATTCCTCACGGTTGACCGACAATCCTTCCTGACGAATCCGGTCGAGTTCCGCCTCAAGAGCAGCGACGGTGGTGATTGTCGTCCCGGTATATGAGGCAAGCTCAAGTTGAGTGAGCAACGAAGTACGTTTCGACTTTGGCAGGAAAGCAAGAAACAGCTTGCCAATCGCCGTGCAGTGCAGCGGAACATGCGAGCCGATCGTCAGGTGCAACCGCACCGGCCAATGAGCCGCCTCTACACGATCGAAATAAACGATCTGGCTGCCATCCAGCGTGCCGATATTGCAAGTCTCCCCCACCTCGGCGACCAGGGAGTTCAGAATCTGCCGGCGCGGTGCGTATTGCACCGAACTGTGAATCACCCCGAACGCGAAATCGACGAGACGCGGCCCAACCACGATGCGTCGGGCGGCAAACTGTCGTTGCACAAAACCCTGCGCCTCGAGTTGTTCTATCATCCGATAGACGGTCGGCTTCGGCAATCCGAGTTGTTCAGCGACATCGGCGGGGGAAACCGGGTGCCCCGCGCGCACGACATAATCCAGAATCCCGAAGCTCCGCAGAAACACACTCGACCCCGGTTCCTCGGCCTCCATCGCGGCCGGAACCTGTCGCTTCGCCCTGTCTCCATCCAAAGCCTCTGCCTTGTGGCGAGACTTCGAGGAATTGGTTCGAGCCGGATGTGATAATTTATCATTCATTTTGCGTTTCCTTATCGATGGATAGGATAAATTGAATTTTTCTGTCAACTAAAACTTTGAATGCAGCATTCTGCGATTCAGCAGAAATTGCTCATGCACTTCCGGATCGGAAGAAATACCCCGTGCAAGTCTCTGCAATGCGAGCTTTTCCGCGACAATCGCTTGCCGGATCAAAATCGCCGATTCTCGATCGGCAACCAGTGGAGCGTCACGAGAATGCCGGCATCACTCCGGCAAGGTCTGGGCAAGGCGGGCGGCGGCGACACGAAGTTTCGGGATGTGCCGGATCGCTTCCGCGAGATCGAGCCGCGCCGAAGGGGCATGGCAGGCGATGGCGGCGATCACGGCGCCCGTTTCGCTGCGGACCGGAACGGCCACGGCGTTGAGACCCATGAGAAATTCCTGTCGGTCCAGCGAATAGTCCTGCCCGGCGATGTCCCGGAGTTCGGCTTCGAGCCGGGCGCGGTCGGTGATCGTATGGACCGTGAACGGGGTGAGTTCGATCTCGTCGAGCACGCGGGCGCGCCGCGCCGGCGCCATCGTGGCCAGAAACAGCTTGCCGCTCGCGGTGCAGTGCAGCGGCACCCGTGAGCCGGGCTCAAGAAGCAGGCGCAGGGGCCAGCGCGCCTCGATCCGGTCGAGATAGAAAACCTGATCGTTCGCAAGGGCGGTGAGGTTGACCGTCTCGCCGATCTCGTCGACCACGGACCGGACGATGGCACGCCGTTCGACGGTGGGATTCCAGCGCATGACATCCAGCCCGAGCCGGACCAGACGCGGCCCCGCGGCAAAGTGCCGTCCGCCCGGCTCACGGGCGAGGTAGCCGGCATGTTCCAGCCGCTGACACAGCCGATGCACGGTCGGTTTGGGCACCCCGAGCAGGGCGCACAGTTCCGGCGCGGTGAGCGCACGCCCGGCCCGCGCGATCGCCTCGATGAGATCGAGCGAGCGCCCGACGATCGAGCCGCCTTCCCGTTCCTCGCCCCTGCCCTGCGTTGCTTCCCGCGCCATGCCCCGATCCTGTTCAGGTTCCGTGACATGAGGACTTAGCAAAGCCTTGTCGACCATCAAGAGTTTTGCTCTCCGCGAAGAGAAACATTCCCTCGGTTCAATTATCGTCTCGTATAATGAGTCGTTTTGGCTCGATTTTAGTTGACTCAGCCGAAATGCTTTGCCATTTTCCCCGTCAGGCTGAGGAACCGGAAAAGATGAACGGGCAATCCGAATTCGATTTCATCGTTGTGGGGGCTGGATCGTCGGGGTGCGTGCTCGCCAACCGGCTGTCCGAAGGCGGACGCCATACCGTCGCCCTGCTCGAAGCGGGTCCGCGCGACCGGAATTTCTGGATCCACCTGCCGATCGGCTACGGCAAGACGATGTGGGACGGCCGGGTGAACTGGCGGTTCGAGACCGAGCCGGAACCCACGATGGCCGGGCGGCGGATCTACTGGCCGCGCGGCCGGGTTCTGGGCGGCTGCTCGTCGATCAATGGCCTGATCGTGATCCGCGGCCAGGATGCGGATTATGATCGCTGGCGCGACCTCGGCAATCCCGGCTGGGGGGCGAGCGATGTTCTCCCCTATTTCGTGAAACTGGAAAACAACGATTCCTTCGAGCAGGACCAGAGGCATGGCCATGCCGGGCCGCTCGCCGTCACCAGCATTCCGCGCCGCAACGAACTGATCGAGGCCGTGATCGCGGCGGGCGGCGCCTGTGGCGTTCCCCGCACCGCCGATTTCAACGGCGTCAGCCAGGAGGGCGTCGGCTACTATCAGCTCACGACACGGCGCGGCTGGCGGATGAGCGCGGCGCAAGCCTATCTCCGGCCCGCGGAAAAGCGGAAGAACCTGACCGTCATCACGGGGGCGCGCGTCAGCCGGATCCTGGTCGAGGGCCGGCAGGCGCGCGGCGTGGCCTGTGTGAAGGAGGGTCAATCCTTCACGATCTCCGCCCGGCACGGCGTGATCCTTTCGGCAGGGGCCGTGCAGTCGCCGCAAATCCTGATGCTTTCCGGCATCGGTCCGGCCGGCGATCTACGCGCTCACGATCTGCCCGTGATCGCCGATCGCCCCGGCGTCGGGGGCAATCTGCAGGACCATTTGCAGATCCGGTTCATCTACGAATGCACCAAGGCGATCACGACGAACGACCAGTTACGGTCCCTGTACGGGCGCATGAAGCTTGGCCTTGAGTGGCTGTTTTTCCGTGGCGGCCCGCTTGCCGTCGGCATCAACCAGGGCGGCCTGTTCACCCGCGTCCTGCCGGAATCCCGCACACCGGACATCCAGTATCACATCGGAACCCTGTCGGCC
>DASVGZ010000385.1:0-3199 GCA_036379275.1 Acidiphilium sp.
TTCCGTATATCGCGCATCCCGATCTCGCCACGCTCGCACTGCCCCGGCATCTCGCGCTGTTCGTCGGGCTGGCGCTGTTTTCCGGGATCGTGGTGCGGGTGATGATCTCGGTGGGCGTGCCCGACCGGCCCGACCTGCGCAAGGCGCACACGAAGACCACACCGAAATCGGGCGGGATCGGGATCGTCTGCGCGTTCCTGCTCGGGCTGTTCCTGCTCTATGGTTATGGCGAGGTTTCGCGGCTGGCCGAGCACCTGTTTCTCGGAGTGATCGCGGCCGCCGTGCTGATTGCCGCCGTGTCGCTGCTGGACGACCTTTACGATTTCCCGTTCGTCGTGAAGCTGGCGGCGCAACTGGTGGCCGCGCTGGCGGCGGTGGTGACTGGACTTTCCGCCGACCGGTTCGATTTTCCGATCGTCGGCGGGGTCGATCTCGGCTGGGCCGGGCCGGTGCTGTCGGTGATCTGGATCCTGTTCGTGACCAATGCGATGAACTTCATCGACGGGCTGGATGGGCTGGCGGCGGGAACGACCCTGGTCGCGTGTCTGTTCCTGGCCGGGATCGCCGGGCTGCATGGCGGGTTTTTCGTCTATACCACGGCGCTTCTTCTGGCCGGCGGAGTGGCCGGCTTCCTGCCGTTCAACTATCCGCGCGCGCGGATTTTCATGGGCGATGTCGGCAGCCAGTTCTGCGGGTTCATGCTGGCGCTGCTCGGGATCGCGGCGACCCATTATCAGCATGTGTCACTGTCGTTCCTGGTGGTGCCGCTTCTGCTTTCGGGCGTGATTCTGGATGTCGGGTTCACCCTCGTGCGGCGGGCGCTGGCGGGGCAGAATCTCGCCCGGGCGCATCGCGGACATCTGTATCAGGTCGCGCACCGGGCGGGGCTGGATGCGCGGCTGATCGCGGCGGTCTACTGGGGGTTCGCGGCGTTCGGCGGGGCGATCGTGGTCGGGTTTCTGCACGCCGGGCCGGACTGGAAGCCAGTGGTGATTTTTGCGCCGCTGATCCCGTTTGCTGTCTGGGCCGGCTTTGTCGGGGTTCTCGCGCGGCGGGCGCGGCTTGGCGCATGGGGCTGACCGGGTTCACCCGATATTCATTTGATGCGGCTGCATTTCTTTCTTGGCGTTTCGGGGCAGTTGGGCAACAATCGGTTCCTGACTGAAAACGGGAGGAAGACATGTCGCGCATCGCACTCGTCACCGGCGGAACCCGGGGCATCGGAGCGGCGATCAGCGTCGCGCTGAAGGCGGCGGGACGCACCGTGGTCGCCAGCTACGCCGGCAATCAGACCGCGGCGGAGAATTTCACCGCCGCCCACGGCATCGAGACGATGAAATTCGATGCCGGCGATTTCGGGCAATGCACGGCGGCGGTCCAGTCGATCGCGAGCCGGCTCGGGCCGGTCGAGATTCTGGTCAACAATGCCGGGATCACCCGCGATGGCACGATGTCGCGGATGTCGCGCGATATGTGGGATGCGGTGATCGACACCAATCTCGGCTCCTGCTTCAACCTGTGCAAGGCGACCTTCGACGGGATGAAGGCGGGGAAATTCGGCCGGATCGTCAATATCGGGTCGATCAACGGCCAGGCCGGGCAGTATGGGCAGGTGAACTACGCGGCGGCGAAATCCGGCATTCACGGCTTCACCAAGGCGCTGGCGCAGGAAGGCGCGCGGTTCGGCATCACCGTGAATGCGATCGCGCCCGGCTATGTCGACACCGACATGGTGCGCGCGGTGCCGGCGGATGTGCTGGAGAAGATCGTGGCGCGGATTCCGGTGGGAAGGCTGGGACGGGTCGAGGATATCGCGCGCGGGGTGGCGTTCCTGACCGCCGACGATGCGGATTTCGTCACCGGATCGACGCTGTCGATCAACGGCGGGCAGCATATGTATTAAGGCCGGTTTTCCGGTAGCGGGCGAGGTCAGGCCGGGAGGTCGATGACCGCGACCCGGCGGCCGCGCGCGGCGAGGGCGATGCGGCCGGATTTGAGGCGGAGCGCGTCGTTGCCGAAAATTTCGGCGCGCCAGCCGTGCAGGCAGGGCAGGTTCGGCGCGTCCTCGCCGGCCAGATGGTCGATGTCGTCCGAGGAGGCGATCAGCCGCGAGGCGACGTGATGCGATGCGGCGCGCTCGGCGAGCAGGACTTTCAGCAGTGCGACCAGGGCGGGCGAGGGTTTGACGACCTCGCCCGTGCGCGGCAGGGACGGCAGCGCCGAATCGGGCAGGGATTTTGCGTCGGCGATGGCGGCGAGCAGCGAGGTGCCGGATTTGCCCTCGGCGAAGCCCTTGGTCAGGCCGCGCACCCGGGTGAGATCGTCCGGGCCTGACGGGGCGATGGCGGCGAGTTCGGGGATCTGTTCGTCCTTGACCACGCGCTGGCGGGGAATGTCGATCCGCATGGCCTCGCGCTCGCGCCAGGCGGCGATGGCCTGGATCAGGGCAAGCTGGCGGCGGTTGGCACCGCGCAGCTTCAGACGCTTCCAGGCATCCTCGGGTTCGGTGCGGTAGGTGCCGGGCTCGGCGAGGATCGCCATTTCCTCACCCACCCAGTCGAGCCGGGAGTCCTGTTCCAGACGACTGCGCAAGGCCTGGTAGACGAGGCGCAGCCAGGTGACATCGGCGGCGGCATAGTCGACCTGTGCCGGCGAGAGCGGCCGTGCCTGCCAGTCGGAAAACCGGTGGGCCTTGTCGATCGTGCCGTGGGCGAGTGAGGCGACCAGTGTGTCGTAGCCGGCCTGATCGCCGAAGCCGGCGACCATGGCGGCGACCTGGGTGTCGAAGACCGAAGTGGGCACCGCGCCGAATTTCAGCAGAAAGATTTCGATATCCTGCCGGCAGGCGTGAAACACCTTCACGACCGACGGATCGGCGAGCAGGGCGCCGAGCGGGGCGAGGTCGAGCCCGGGCGCCTGGGCGTCGATCACCGCGACATCCGAGGCGCCGGCGAGCTGGACCACGCAGAGGACCGGGAAATAGGTGCGCTCGCGCATGAACTCGGTATCGACGGTGACGAAGGGTTCGGCGGCGAGACGGTCGCACAGGGCGGCGAGGTCGGCGGTGGTGGAGATCAGGACCGGTGCGGGAAACGCGGGTTTGGCTTGCGGCTGCATGACCGGTGAGTGGCACGGCCCGTCTTGACAGGAAAGAGGCCCGCCGGTCATTTGCCGTGGATTTCATTCAGGACTGGTTCCC
>DASVGZ010000386.1:0-2847 GCA_036379275.1 Acidiphilium sp.
GCCGCGGCGAGATCAGGGTCGAAGGGCAGATGCTGGCGTCGCTCGATGGCGCCGCATTGCGGCGGATGCGGGCGCGGAAAGTCTCGATGGTGTATCAGGATGCCGGACGGGCGCTGAACCCTTCGATCACCGTCGGCCGGCAGTTGATCGAAGTGTTCGAACTGCTCGGGATCAAGGGCGAGGCAGCGCACGCCGGCAGCATCGCCCAGCTCGAACGGGTGCGGATTTCAGGGCCGGCGCGGGTGATGGGCGCGTATCCGCATGAGCTGTCGGGCGGGATGTTGCAGCGCGTGGTGATCGCCATGGCGCTGGCCAAGGACCCGACGCTGCTGGTGCTCGACGAGCCGACCACGGCACTCGATGCCACGGTGGAGGCCGAGGTGCTCGACCTGATCGCGGCGCTGCGGCAGGAATCGTCGGCGTCGGTGCTGTTCATCAGCCATAATCTCGGCGTGATCGAGCGGATGTGCGACCGGATCGGGGTGCTGTATGCCGGCGCGCTGGTCGAGGAAGGGCCGACCGAAACCCTGCTGCGCCGGCCGATGCACCCTTATACGACGCGGCTGCTGCGCTGCCTGCCGGCGCCGGGGCGGAGCAAGAATTCATCGCGGCTGGAAACGATCCAGGGGTTTCTGCCGACGCCGGGGACGGTGATTACCGGCTGTGTGTTTGCCGACCGGTGCGATCTGGCCACCGACATCTGCCACAGCACGCCGCCGCCGCCGCATGTGGAGGGCGAGCATGCGAGCCGGTGCCATCACTGGGAACAGGCGATGGATCTGCCGCGCGCGCCGGTGCAGGGCGGGTCTGATTTCGCGGCGGGTGAGCGGGCCGATGCGGATACTGTCGTGTTGCAGGCGAGCAATGTTTCCAAGACGTTCCAGGTGCACGGGCAGAAGCTGCATGCGGTGAGCGACGTGTCGCTGACCTTGCGCGCGGGGGAAACCCTTGGCGTGGTGGGGGAAAGCGGCAGCGGGAAGACCACCCTCGCCCGTCTGCTGCTGGGCCTTGTCTCGGCCGATCCGCAGAGCGTGATCGAACTGGAGGGCAGGCCGGCTTCGGGTCTTGCGGCACAGCGCAATCACGATCAGCAGAAAGCCTTGCAGATCGTGTTCCAGAACCCGGATTCGGCGCTCAATCGCTCGCATACCGTGCGCCATCTGATCGGGCGCGCGCTGTCGCGGCTTGCGGGTCTGTCGGGGACGACACGGAGCCGCCGGCTCATCGAACTGGTCGGCGCGGTGCGGCTGACCGAGCGCCACCTTGCCATGCGGCCGCGCCAGCTTTCCGGCGGATTGAAGCAGCGGGTCGCGATTGCGCGGGCCTTCGCCGGCAATCCGCGGGTGGTGATCTGCGATGAACCGACCTCGGCGCTCGATGTTTCGGTGCAGGCGGCGATTCTCAACCTGCTCGCCGATCTGCAACGCGACGAGCATGTCAGCTACATCTTCATCTCGCACGATCTGGGCGTGGTGCGGTACCTGTCGGACCGGATCGTGGTGCTCTATCTCGGCCGGATCATGGAAATCGGGCCGGCTGCCGCGGTGTTCGACGGGCCGCACCATCCTTATACCGAGGCGCTGCTGTCCTCGATTCCGTCGGCGGCGCACGATGCCGACCGGATCCGGCTGCATGGTGAAATTCCCAGCGCGATGAACCCGCCGAGCGGCTGCGTGTTCCATACCCGTTGCCCCCGCAAGATCGGCGCGATCTGCGAAACCAGGGAGCCGACGCCGGAAAATATCGACGGTCACGCCATCCGCTGTCATATTCCGCGTAACGAGCTGGGACGCGCCCGCCGTGGAAACACGGTAATCGTGGGTTAGGTCAGGGATATATCCGAAGGGCTGGTGTGCGCGGGATGACGCGCAGATTGCCCGCTTTACCGCTTGCGCACGGGGCGATACCCGATCAAATAGCGCTTGCCCATGAATGCCAGATCCGTGATCAATCGCCGCTGGATGCCGTTGAACGCGTTGCGTGCGTTCGAGGCGGTCGGCCGGCATCTGAGTTTCACGATTGGCGGACAGGCGCTGAATGTTTCGCAGAGCGCACTGAGCCGGCATGTCCAGACACTGGAAACCCTGCTCGGCTGCGCCCTGCTGATCCGCCGGCCGCATGGGCTGGAACTGACCGAAGCCGGGCGCAGCCTGCTGCCGGTGATCACCCGCGGTCTCGACGGGATCGAGCGCGAGATGAACGAGATCATCCGCAATCGCGGCCAGGGACGGCACCTGCGGACACTGCGCGTCCACATGCCGCCGAGTTTCCTGCAACAGGTGGGCATTTCCGCGCTGAAATCGTTCCGCCAGGATTATCCCGACATCATGATCGACGTGACCTCGTCCTATGGCACCGGGATGCCGACCGAGGAGCCGGATATCGCGGTGGTGTACGATCGGCCGCAGATCGGCCAGAGCGTTTCGGATCTGCTCTGGATGATCCATGTGACCCCGATGTGCTCGCCGGAGGTCGCCGCCGCCCATGCCGGCAAGCCGATGGAACAGTTTCTGCGTGACAACGAGTTGCTGCATGTGAAGTTGCACGGCCAGGCGCGCGGACTGATGTGGACAAGCTATGTCCAGCAACGCGGCCTGAACGTGAACACCGATCGCGGCCTGTCCTTCGAGACCAGCAGTGCTGCCACGATGTTTGCGATATCGGGCGGCGGGGTGGTGCTGACCGATCCGCTGCTGTTCGCCCGCGAACTCGAATCGGGCAAATTGATCGCCCCCTATGATGCTTTGGGCGAGGAAGGCTACGGCTATTACCTGACCCTGCGGCCGGAGGACATGGCGGACCCGGTCATCTCCCTGTTCCGCGGCTGGATGATCGAACACTGCGCCC
>DASVGZ010000387.1:0-6681 GCA_036379275.1 Acidiphilium sp.
GAACACGCCGCCATCCGCGCTAGTCAGCACGATCGCCCCCTCGCGCGGCGGATCGGACGGCGCCCAGTAGATCAGCCGTGGTGTCGCGGTGTTTTGCCCTTCCATGATCGCGTGCTCGCCATCCTGCCCGATCGCGACCGGCACCCGGCTGTTCAGGTCGGTGATCAGCAGCACCCGCGCACTGCGGGTTCCCGCCTGCACCACCCGGCCGACCACGCCGCGCCCGTCCATCGCGACGGCATCGACGATGTTCCGCGCCCCGCGCGGGATCGTCACCAGAACCGACCGGGCATAGAGTCCGCCGAGATCAGCGATCACCCGGGCGGAGAAGAAGTCGGGCGTCGGGGTGGGAACGAAATGGAGCTGGGATTTCAGCGCCTCGTTCTGCGCGGCGAGCGCGAGCGCCACGGCGCGCCAGCGGAGAAGTTCCTGGTTCTGCCGGGTCAGGCGTACATTCTCGGCGTGCAAGTCGAACCATGAGCCGATCGCCCCGTGATCGTGCGCGATCGCCGCGGCCGGCGCCGCCGCCGCGCGATACAGCGGAGCAAGTGCGTCATCGAGCCCGGCGCGCAGCATGACGCCGAGGCGCTGGTCGGCCCGTCCGGCCAGAATCAGGGCGAGCGACGCCAGCAGCATGACCGGAAGGGTCAGCCGTGCAAGCGATTGTCGGACTGGCGCCGAAGGCCGCAACATGCGGCACTCTCCGTTAAAAAATCGAGACTGGCCAAAGAAGCCCGTGTCTTACGCCACTCGATCCGCGACGCCAATGCCGGGCACGCCACACAGACGTTCAAATTATCCCTATTCGGCGGCAGCGTCGCGTTTTCTGGCAGAGCGTTTCTGCAGATGCTCGGCCATCGCACCGACGAGCAGGGCCGCGATCGCCGCCTTGATCGGGTCCGTACGGATCAGGGCCTGCGCCACGGCCAGCAATTCCACAGCCGTGGCATAGCGTGCCAGCAGCGGGCGGGGACGCCGGTGCCAGCGCCAGCGCGCGATGGCGAACACCGCCAGCGCAAGGATGACGAAACCGCCTCCGCAGATCAGCGCGGCGTAGAATTCGCCGACCCCGAGCGCGATCGCCTGAAACACGACGGCAACCAGAAACCCGAACCCGACCGCCGCCAGGGTCAGGCCGAGCAGGCTGAGGGCGATGCGCTGGCGCAGGCTGCGGAGCAGGTTCCGGTCGAGCAGGCCAATGAGAATGCCCAGCATGGATCTACGGCGCGCGCCGGCGGCGCAGCAACCGGGCCGCGATCAGGCCAACCCCGAAAGCGACGGCGAGGCTGGCCAGCGGATGGTCGCGCACCTGTTGCTCGACCCGTCCTGCTGCCTCGCCGCCCTGAAGGCGTAACCGCTCGCCGAGACCGCCGATGTCATCCTCGATCGCCGCGAGACGGCTCTCGATTACATCCTTGAGTCCGGAAAAATTATGCGGAGATGAATTGAACTCCCTGACCGTATCGTCAGCCATCCGGACCAGCCTGGCGCGCAGCCGGTCGAAATCGTCCTGCAACCGATCGAAATCGCCGGTGAGAGTACCTGCCGCATCCTTCGGCCTGCCGCTCCAGTCTCCCATCACCACCTCCCGCCACCTGATCCTCTTTCAGGAATGGGACTTTTGCTGCTCCGCTTCAAGCCGGGCGTGTGCAACGAAAACGGGCGCTGCCGGACCCCGGCAACGCCCGCATTGTCATCCACCAGCCTTTCAGGCGAGGTCGAACCGGTCGAGATTCATCACCCTGGTCCAGGCCGCGACGAAGTCGCGCACGAATTTCTTCTGCGATCCGGCGCACGCATAGACTTCCGCGAGCGCGCGAAGCTGGGAATTCGACCCGAACACGAGATCGACCCGGGTGCCGGTCCATTTCAGGTCGCCGGTCGCACGATCGCGGCCTTCGAACACCTCCTGCATTTCCGAATTCGCCTTCCAGGCCGTTCTCATGTCCAGCAGGTTGACGAAGAAATCGGTGGTCAGGGCGCCGGGGCGTTTCGTGAAGATCCCGTGGCGGGAGTGATCGGCATTCGTATCCAGAACCCGCATCCCCCCGATCAGGACTGTCATTTCCGGCGCGGTCAGGGTCAGAAGCTGCGCCCGATCGACCAGAAGCGCTTCCGCCGGCACGGTATTACCGGCCTTCAG
Source organism: Acidiphilium sp. (assembly GCA_036379275.1). GTDB lineage: Bacteria > Pseudomonadota > Alphaproteobacteria > Acetobacterales > Acetobacteraceae > Acidiphilium. The sequence goes on from DASVGZ010000387.1 coordinate 2,144, forward strand.
GTAGTTACGGAACCCGTCCGCGACGGGTTCGAGCAGGGCGAAGGAGCCGATATCGGTCTGTTCCTGCGCCGCGTCGGTGCGGCCGGGAAAGAAGGGAACCTCGACGGTCTCGCCGGCGTTCCTCGCCGCCTGCTCGACCGCCGCGCAGCCGCCGAGAACGATCAGATCGGCGAGCGACACCTTTTTCCCGCCGGACGCTCCCTCATTGAACGCCTTGCGGATGCCTTCGAGACCATCCAGCACCCTGGCGAGTTGCCCGGGCCGGTTGACTTCCCAGTCCTTCTGCGGCGCGAGGCGGATACGCGCGCCATTGGCACCGCCGCGCTTGTCGGAACCGCGGAAGGTCGAAGCCGATGCCCAGGCAGTCGTCACCAGTTCGGAGATCGTCAGCCCCGAGGCGGACAGCTTCGCTTTCAGATCGCCGATGTCCTTCGAGTCGATCAGGGGATGATCGACCTTCGGCACGGGGTCCTGCCAGATCAGCTCTTCCGCCGGAACCAGCGGGCCGAGATAGCGCGAGCGCGGCCCCATGTCGCGATGGGTCAGCTTGAACCAGGCACGGGCGAACGCATCGGCGAACTGGTCCGGGTTCTCGTGGAGCCGCCGCGCGATCGGCTCGTAGATCGGGTCAAGGCGGAGCGAGAGATCTGTGGTCAGCATGGTCGGTGGCCGGCGTTTCGAGGAATCGTGCGGATCGGGCACCGTGCCGGCCCCCGCGCCATCCTTCGCCTGCCATTGCCAGGCGCCGGCCGGACTTTTGACCAGTTCCCATTCGTAGCCGAACAGGGTGTCGAAGAAATCGTTATCCCATTTCGTCGGCGTTCTGGTCCAGATGACCTCGAGGCCGCTGCCGATCGCATCGTCGCCCTTGCCGGTGCCGAACGAATTCGCCCAGCCGAGCCCCTGCTCCTCAAGGCCGGCGGCTTCGGGCGCGGGGCCGACATGGGTAGCGCTGCCCGCGCCGTGGGTCTTGCCGAAGGTATGGCCGCCGGCGATCAGCGCCAGGGTCTCCTCGTCGTCCATGGCCATGCGCGCAAAGGTCTCGCGAATGTCACGCGCGGCGGCGATCGGGTCGGGCTTGCCGTCCGGCCCTTCCGGGTTGACGTAGATCAGCCCCATCTGCACGGCGGCGAGCGGCCTTTCGAGATCGCGGTCGCCGCTGTAGCGCTTGTCGCCGAGCCAGACATCCTCCTTGCCCCAGTAGGTGCCATCGTCCGGCTCCCAGACATCTTCGCGCCCACCGCCGAAGCCGAAGGGCTTGAACCCCATCGATTCCAGGGCGCAGTTGCCGGCGAAGACCATCAGATCGGCCCAGGAAATGCTGTCGCCGTATTTCTGCTTCACCGGCCAGAGCAGCCGGCGCGCCCGGTCGAGCAGAACATTGTCCGGCCAACTGTTGAGCGGTGCAAAACGCTGCAGGCCGGAACCCGCGCCGCCGCGACCGTCACCGATGCGGTAGGTGCCCGCGCTGTGCCACGCCATGCGGATCAGCAACGGGCCGTAATGGCCGAAATCCGCCGGCCACCAGTCCTGTGAATCCGTCATCAGCGCGAAGAGATCCCGCTTCAGGGCTTCCAGATCGAGTTTCCTGAATTCCCCGGCATAGTCGAATCCCTTGTCCATCGGACTGGACAGGGAGGAATTCTGATGGAGCACCCTGAGATTCAACTGGTTCGGCCACCATTCGCGGTTCGACCGCCCCTGAAATCCGCCGCCATGGACCACCGGACACTTGCCGGCGACCGTCACACTATCTCCATCCATGTGTCTTCTCCCGTCATGGTTGTATTCATGCGCTGTTTCATGAAACCGGCATCGTGCCGCCTTTCGATCGCGGGTTCGGTCTCGTTGACTGGAACGAACAGACAATAGGCCGGATCGATTTATAGATGAATTCGATTTTTTGGATTTCTCTGATCGGCAATTCCGATTATCAGTTACCGATGAGCAACACGATCAGAACGCTGCCGCATGGTTTGGCCGGGCTTTCGCTCCGCGATCTGGAATACGCCCGGGCGGTGGCGGATTTGCGCCATTTCGGCCGCGCGGCGGAGAGATGTGGGGTATCGCAGCCGGCCCTGTCGGAACAAATCCGCAAACTGGAAGCCTTTCTCGGCATAACCCTGTTCGAGCGGACCAGACGCAGAGTGGCTCCGACCGCCGCGGGCACGGCCCTGCTTGTCCAGATCGAACGGGTACTCGCCGAGGCGCGGCATCTGCTCGCCCTGTCCCGTCAGCAACCTTCGGGAATGGCCGGGGTGGTCTCGCTCGGCGCGATCGAAACCCTCGGCCCCTATTACCTGCCCGGCTTGCTGCGTCTGCTCAGGGTCGAACAGCCAGGCGTGTCGCTCCGCCTGACCGAAGGTCTGACTGCCGGGCTGGTCGATCGGCTGGCCGAAGGCGGGCTCGATCTCGCGCTCCTGGCGATGCCGATCTCCCGCGCCGGTCTCGTCGCCGTGCCGCTGTTCTTCGAGCCGTTCCGGCTGGCAGTGCCACCCGGCCACGCGCTGGCCGAACTGCCGCGCCTGACGCTCGACGACCTGCCGACCGACGATCTTCTGCTTCTGGAAGACGGCCACTGCCTGCGCGACCAGGCGCTGAGCCTGTGCAGCGCACGACCGGCGACCCGTCACGCGACCAGTCTGGAAACCCTGTGGCAGATGATCGCCGCCGGCGAGGGCTATTCGCTGCTGCCCGCGCTCGCGGTCGCGGCCCGGCCGGAACTGACCGATCTCGTCATCTGCCGCGATCTCGGCGATGTTTCGGCCGGCCGGACCATTGCTCTGGTCTGGCGCGCCTCGGACCCGCGCGGAGCGGCGTTCCGCGCGCTTGCCGAATTGCTCGTGAAATCGCCGCCAGGCCCGGTCCACCGCCTCGCAAAACCGTAACACGCGATATTCCCGCAGGGCTGGCCCTCTTGCGGGCTCTTGGAAAACCGCAAGATGCGTCTCTACATCACGGCAGCATGTCTGCCTCAATATCCACCCCCAATGATGCTGAAGCAGCCGGAGGACGCGGAAAACGGGTCGCAGTGGTGCCTCTCACCGCCGGCGCCTGTCTCGGCCTCGCGGTCGGCTCGTTCTGCGGCGGCTCCCTGCAAAGCATCTACCCCTATATCGCGGGCAGCCTGGGCACGAGCAGCGATCACGCGCTCTGGACCCTGACCTATTTCCTGATCCACTGGGCGCTCGGTATCGCGCTGATGCCGTGGTTCGCCCGCAGGTTCGGCTACCGGCTCCTGTTCATCGCCAGCATGGTCCTGCTCGCGATCGGCGCCGCGATGGGGATCGTCGCTCACTCGCTGATGGCGATGATCGTGGCGCGCGGCGTGCAGGGCATCTCCGCCGGGCTTCTGGTGCCGCTGGTGCAGACGCTTCTGCTCCGGCATTTTCCCCGCAGCCACCACACGCTCGCGACCGCGCTGTGGAGCAACTCGATGCTGGTGCCGTTCTTCTTCGGTCCCGCGCTCGGCGGCTGGCTCGCGGTCAATGCCGCCTGGACCGATTCGTTCTGGCTGGTGATTCCGGGTTCGGTCGTTTCCCTCCTGCTGGTCTGGATCTCGCTGCCAGCCGATCCGCCGGCCGAAAAACCGCCCCGGTTCGATTTCGTCGGTCTCGCCCTGCTCTGGTCCGGCCTGATCGCCCTGCAGATCATGTTGAACCAGGGCGAACAATTCGGCTGGTTCGGCTCGCCCTTCATCCAGACCTGGTTCATCGCCTCCGTCATTCTGCTCGGCGGTTTCGTGATCTGGGAACTGACCGACAGCGCCCCGCTGATCGAGCTTCGCTTCATCGCCAACCGCAATTTCGGTTTCGGCCTGCTCCTGCTCTGCCTCGGCTGGTCGATCTTCGTCGGCTGGAGCTCGATCCTGCCGCTCTGGACCGAGGAAACCCTCGGCTACAATGGCTGGTGGGGCGGCGTTCTGCTGATCCCGCTGGCACTGACCGCGATTCCGGTGGCGACCGCGATGGGTCCGGTCGCCCGGCTGACCAGCCTTCGCGTTCTGGCGGCCCTGTGCTTCGTGCTGTTCGCCGCCGCCTTCGCGATCGCCGTCTACAGCCCGGATGTCGGCCTGCCCGAAATGGCCGCGAGCGAACTGATCCAGGGCGTCGCGGTCGGGATGCTGTTCGTGCCGCTGACCATGATCATTCTCTCGGACATCGCGCCCGAGGATATCGCCGCAGCCTCGACCACCAGCAACTTCATCCGCCTCGCCAGCGACATCATCGGGGTGACGATGCTGGAAACCCTGTGGCAGCGTCGGACCGAGGGCGTCGCCGACCGGATGCGCGCCGGCATGGACCCGACCGTGGTGCGGCAATGGATGACGCATCTGCACAGTCGCGGAATCGATCATGCACAGGCCACCGCAGCACTCGTCTCGCGGCTGAATCTGGAGGCGAACACCTGGAGTCTCGACGACGCGCTCCGGCTTTCGGCCTGGATCTGCATCGTCGCCGCCGTTCTGTCGCTCATCCTCCTGCGCGGCAAGCGGAGCCGGAAAACGCCATAACCAAAGCGCATGATCATCGGCGAGT
>DASVGZ010000388.1:0-5220 GCA_036379275.1 Acidiphilium sp.
GCGAGCCCGGCACGCACCAGTGCGACAGTGCGGGGATCGTCCTCGATCAGCAGGATGCGCAAGCCCCGGCCAGAATCCATCACGCGATGTCCATTGCCGGCGCAGGATCGACAATTCGCACGACCGGTCAAGCCGGATTCGACAACATTACCAAACGACAAAGACCGGGCAAGCCGCAAGGCAAGCAGCGGGCAGCAGAACCCCCCGGCAACAACCGTCATCGTCATGACCTCTCGAATCCTGACCAGACATTTCGTATCCGGTGTGATCCTCCTTGCCGCGGCAGCCGCCCTTGCCGGCTGCGCCAGCTATCGGGCGGCGCCGCTTTCGCTGAGGCCACCGCTGAAAACCAGCCTTGCGACACTCGACTGGCACCTGCCGGATGGCAGAACGATCGACACCGCCCGCCCGCTTTCGCCACAGGCGCTCGCCGCCCTCGCCGTGCTGAACGATCCCGCGCTCGTCGCCGCGCGAGCCGGGATCGGTGTCGGTCGCGCCCAGACCTTCGCCACCGGGCTGCTGCCCGACCCCAATATTCAGGGTGGGTTCGGCGCATTGATTGGCGGCCCCGGCCTCGCCCCCTCGATTGCCGGGGCGATCAGCCAGGATCTCGCCTCGCTGGTCACACGAGGGACGCGGTTGCGCGCCGCGAAAGCGCGCGCCGCGGAAACCCGTGTCAGGGTGATGTGGCAGGAATGGCAGGTCGCCACCCAGGCCGAAACCCTCGCTGTCTCGCTATGGGCGGACCGGCGCACCCTGGTGGCGCTCGATACCGCGCGCACGGCACTTGCCGGACTGGTCGCGACCTCCCGCAAGGCTGTCGCGTCCGGCAATCTCGCGATCGATCAGGTTTCGGCTGCCGAAGCCAGCCTCGCCGGGCTCGATGTCTCGCGCGATGCCACGGCACGGCAGGAACAGACCGACCACGCCGCCCTTGCCGCCCTGCTCGGCGTCACCCCCGGCACCCCGATTCCGCTCGCGAAACCGCTGATTCCATCCCTTTCTCCCGATACCGCGAAGCGCCTCGTCGCCAGCATCGCCGGGCGCCGGCCCGACATGATCGCGCTGCGCTACGGCTACCGCGCCTCCGACGCCGATCTGCGTGCGGCGATTCTCGCGCAGTTTCCGCTGATCTCGCTCACGGTAAATGGCGGGTCCGACACTACCAGGGTCAATACCATCGGGCCGACCATCTCGCTCAACCTGCCGATCTTCAACGGCAACCGGGGCAATATCGCGGTAGCAAGAGCGACACGGCAACAACTCGATGCCGCCTTCACCGCCGCACTCGGCGCGGCCCAGGGCGAGTCGGAAGCGGCGCTTCAGGCTTTGGCCCTGCTCGAATCGGAACGGAAGACCGCCCGTGTCCGGCTCGATTCCGCCGAACAGGCCGCCCGCGCCGCCCACGGCGCCTACCGGGCAGGACTGATCGACGCGCGCACCGAAACCGACCTGATCGATCAGTCAGCGACCCGCCGCACCGAACTGATCGCGCTCGACCAGAAAATCGCCGCCGGGCGCATCGCGCTGGCAAGCCTGCTTGGCGCCGGGCTTCCCGTCGTTCACCTCGCCGGAGCCGTGCCATGACGCGCATGATCCTTTCGTCCGTTCTGATCCTAGGTCTGGCGTCGACCACCGCCGCGCCGGCATTCGCCGAATCCGTTGAGTCGAGTGTTCTGGTCACCACCGCGCCGGTCACTCAGGGCAGCATCGACCGAACCGTCGCCGCCTACGGCACGATCGAGGCTGGCCCCGGCGCCTCGGACGTGCTCGCCATCGCCTATGCCGGCATTGTCCGGCAGGTCGATGTGATGCCCGGGGCAGCGGTGCATCGTGGCCAGACCATCGCATCGGTCGGCATCGCACCGAGCACCCATGCTGCCTATATCCAGGCTGAAGCGGCGCTCAATGCGGCGCGGCAGACACTCGCCCACACGAAGGCACTGCTTGCCGCTCATCTCGCCACCCGCACCCAACTCGCCCAGGCCGAACAGGCAAAAATCTCGGCACAATCGGCGCTGGATGCGCTAAAGCGCGATGGCTCGGGCAATGCCAGCACCCTGATCGCGGCGCCCTATGACGGTATCGTCACCGCGATTTCAGTGGCACCGGGCGCCGAGGTTCAACCGGGCACCGCGATCGTCACCATTCTGCGCGCCAACGGCCTGATCGCCACGGTCGGGCTGGATGCCCGACAGGCGGACCGGGTGAAGGCTGGCGATAACGCGGCGATCACACCGATTTCAGGGGGTGGACAGCGCAGCTCGTCCGGCGCGGTTCTGACAGTCGCGTCCATGGTCAACCCGAAAAGCGGCCTGATCGATGCAACAATCTCGATCGATGCAAACCATCTCAGGGTCGGCGAGCCGGTGGCCGTCACCATCGACACCGGAGCCGTCCATGGCACGATCGTCCCGCGCGACGCCGCCCTGCCCGACGGCTCCGGCTATTCGGTCTGGCAGGTGAAATCGGGCCACGCCGTCGCGGTGAAAGTGCGCATTCTCGCCGAGGCTGGCAACCGGTCCGTGATCACCGGGCCAATCGACCCGTCACTGCCGATCGTGGTCGCGGGGAATTATCAACTCAGTCCCGGAATCGCCGTGCGGGTCGCACACTGATGCGCTTCGCCGGATTTCTCGAACGCAACAAGCGCGCCATCCTGTTCCTGATGGCGGCCCTGGCGCTCGCCGGGGTGGTCGGTGCAACCTCCCTGCCCATCGGCCTGTTTCCGAGCGCCTCGTTCCCGCGCATTCGGGTCAATATCGATGCTGGCGCGCGCCCGGCGCATCAGATGGTTCTGACCGTGACCAAACCGGCCGAGCAGGCGCTGCGCGCGCTTCCCGGCGTCACCTCGGTCCGCTCCGCCACCTCACGCGGTTCGGCGCAGATCTATATCAATTTCAAATGGGGTCAGGACATGGGCCGTGCGACCGAACAGGTCGCCACGGAGATCGCCCGGATGCTGCCCGATTTTCCGCACGGCACCACCTATGTCGTGCGCCGGATGGACCCGACCGTGTTTCCGATCATCGCCTATGCGATGACCTCGAATAAAATCTCCAAGACACGGCTCAGAGACATCGCGCAATACCGGATCGTGCCGCTGCTGACCCGAATTCCCGGCGTCGCCAAGGTCGGCGTGCAGGGCGGCGCTGTGCCCGAGGTGCATGTTCTGGTCGAACCGCGGCGTCTCGCCACGATGCACGTCACTCTCGCGGATATCGAACAGGCGATTTCCAGAACCAACGTGGTCGCCGCGGTCGGCCATATCACCGATCTCGACCGACTCTACCTCGTCGTGCAGGACAATACGCTGAAGACGGTCGACGCCGTTCGCCGGATCGTTGTCCATGCCGGACCCGATGGCGTGATCCGGCTCGGCGATGTCGCCACCGTGCGGATGGGCATTGTCCCGGTCTATTACCGGGTTGCCGAGGACGGTAAACCCGCAGTCACATTGCAGATTTTCCAACAGCCGGGCAGCAACGCGGTCGCAGTGGCCAAAGCCGTGCGCCACGCGCTCGCTGTCGAGCAGAAGGCGCTGCCCGCCGGCGTTTCGGTTGTAAAATGGTACGACCAGAGCCAGTTGGTCACCGCAGCAGCCGGATCGGTGCGCGACGCCATCATCATCGGCATCGTGCTCGCCGGCCTGGTGCTGGTCGGGTTCCTGCGCAGTTGGCGGGTTACCCTGGTGGCACTTCTGGTCGTGCCGGCGTCGATCGCCTCGGCGGTACTCCTGCTCGCAATGCTGGGCATGAGCTTCAACATCATGACCCTTGGCGGCCTTGCCGCTTCGGTCGGTCTCGTGATCGACGATGCGATCGTGATGATCGAACACATCGCACGCCGCTCCGGGCACGGCAATGCTGAAGACGGTTCCGGGTCGAAAAGAGCGGTGCTCGCCGCCGCGGGCGAATTTCTTCCACCCCTGACCGGCTCCTCACTCGCCACCCTGATCATCTTCGTCCCGCTCGCGTTTCTTACAGGCGTTTCCGGCGCTTTCTTCAAGGCGCTATCGATCACCATGGCGGCGACACTGATCTCCTCCTGGCTGCTTGCGGCCTTCGCCGTGCCGGTACTCGCCCGTACCCTGATCGATTTCAGCAAATTCCGCGACCCACAGGCGGAGCGCACTCGGTCCGGCCGGGAGGGGTGGATGGCACGGCAGCACGCGCGGCTGCTGCCTCGCCTGATCGCCCGGCCCGGTCTGATCGCGATCGGCATCGTCCCGCTGATCGTTATCGGATTTCTCGCCTGGCGCGCGGTGCCGACCGGCTTCCTGCCGCATCTCGACGAAGGCGGCTTCGTGCTGAACTATCAGACCGCGCCCGGAACCTCGCTCGCCGAGACCGTGCGCGAGGTTGCCCAGGTGGAAGCGATCCTGCACGCCGACCCGGCAGTAAAAACCTTCTCACGCCGCGCCGGCGCCGGCATCGGCGGCGACCTCAACGAGCCCTACCAGGGCGATATTTTCGTTCAGTTGAAACCGCTCGGCCAGAGGCAACTGATCTGGCCGGTGATGGACCGCATCCGCACGCAAATCGAAGCCAGAGTGCCCGGCATCGACTTCGAGGAATCGCAGATGATGATCGACCTGCTCGGCGATCTCACAGGCGTGCCGCAGCCGATCGAGGTCAAGCTGCACGGCGATCCCGCGAAACTGATCCCGACCGCGAAGCGCGTCGCCGCCGCGATCGGCAAGATCAATGGCGTGGTTTCGGTCAATGACGGCGTCGTCCTCGCCGGCGACGCGATCCGGGTTCATGTCGATGACGCCCGTGCCGCCATGCTCGGCCTCGATCCTGCCTCGGTGCGCCAGACCCTGGAGAGTGCCATCGCCGGCAGCGTCGTCACCGCTTTACCCGGACAGAACCGGTTGACCGATGTGCGCGTCACCCTGCCGAAGACTTCGAAGCGGCAGATCGGCGACCTCGCCAATATCCCGATCGCAACCCCGTCGGGTGCGCTGGTGCCGCTCGGCGATGTTGCCAGCATCAAGATCCTGACCGGTCAACCCGAAATCGATCGCGACAATCTGCAACGCATGGTCGCGGTGACGGGACGAATCAGCGGCCGCGGCCTCGGCAGCACAATCGCCGATGTCCGCAAGGTTCTCGCCCGTCCGGGTATGCTGCCGCCCGGCATGAACTACACGCTGGGCGGGCTTTACCGGCAGCAACAGATCGCTTTCGCCGGCCTTGCCAAGGTGTTCGCCGCGGC
>DASVGZ010000389.1:0-3269 GCA_036379275.1 Acidiphilium sp.
CATTCCTCGGATGACGAGGTCTGGTATGCCCATCCGGGCGACATCACCGACGGCAAGCCGATCGTGGTGATGATCAATTCCGGCACCGCCTCGGCCGCCGAGATCGTCAGCGCCGCGCTTCAGCAGAACCGCCGCGCGGCGGTGCTCGGGGTCCGCAGCTTCGGCAAGGGCTCGGTTCAGACGATCTTCACGATTCCGGATCATGGCGCCCTGCGCATGACCACCGCGCTGTATTACACGCCGTCCGGCAAATCGTTGCAGGATTACGGGGTCGAACCCGATGTCACGGTTCACGAGACCAATAATCCCCACGACCAGTTTCCCAAGATCCGCGAATCCGACATGCCGAACGCGTTCCACAACCCGTCCGGGATGAAGGCGCCGATCCTGCCGCCGAAGCTGGTTCTGCCGCCGGTCGCCAGGGAAATCGCGCCGCGCCCGCCGGCGAACTGGCCCGCGTTCAAGCCCGGCGACGCGGCAACCGACTATCAGTTGCAGATGGCGCTGAAGCTGGCGAAGGCGATGGCTCGGCAGGGCGTCGCGACCCAGGCCGACGCATCCCAGTGATCCGGCGGCATTCATGCGGATACCACGCGCCCTCGTAGCCTTCTGGGTCGTGGTTCTGGCGGTCGTGGCCGCCGGCGCGGGCTGGCTACAATATCTGGGGCCCATCAAGCCTCCTGCCGTTCCGCCGGCGCGGCAGGCCGGGAACGCCATTCCGATGCCGAGCCCGCTTCTGCTCACCGCGTCGCCTGCCGATCCCGCGTGGAAAATCCCGCATCCCGGGCCCGACGGCGTGGTGCCGATGCGCTACTATGCCGCGCGCGCGGCCCTTCCAGCGAAAAACCTGCCCTATATCGCGATCATGGTCGCGGGGCTCGGCGAGGCGGAAGCGCCGTCGCTCGACGCCGTGCGCGAACTGCCCGCCGCTGTTTCCCTGGCCCTGACCCCCTATGGCGCGCATGTCGGCGAAATCGCCGATGCGGCACGCGCCGCCGGGCACGAGACGCTGATGGGGCTGCCGATGCAGGTTGCCGGCGAACCCGCCGCGACCGGCGGGAATGAGGAGTTACGGGCCGACGAGCCGGCAGGGTGGAACGGCAAGCGCCTCGACTGGGCCCTGTCGCGCGGCGCGGGCTATGCCGGGACCACGGATGCGATCGGATTGACCGCACCGGAAACCTTTCTCGCCGATCCTGACGCGGCGGGCTGGCTGGCCTGGCAGCTTGCCGGCGACGGGATTTTTCTGGTCGCGGCCACGCCGGGGATCAAGCTGCCGCCGGGCGTTTCCGGGCGTGCCGCCGATGTGGTGATCGACCCCGATCAGGGAGTCACCGCCGAAAACACGGCGCTCGCCCGGCTGATCGCGACCGCGGCGAAATCGGGCAGCGCGTTCGGCGTTCTCGCCGCACCGGACCCGCCGGAGATCGGCGCGCTCGCGGCATGGTGTGCAAAATTGCAGGCGGAGGGCTATACGCTGGTCCCGGTCAGCACGCTCGCGACGCTGGACGCTCACCCGCAATGAGGGATGTCACGCCATGACCGATCCCGCCACCCTGCCCTATCGCGCCAATGTCGGCGCCGCTGTGTTCAACAGGGCCGGTCAGGTTCTGATCGCCCGCCGGGCCGACCTCAAGAATGTTGTCACCCATCCCTGGCAGCTGCCGCAGGGCGGCATCGACGGCGACGAGGAGCCGCGCCGGGCGGTTCTGCGCGAGTTACGCGAGGAAATCGGCACCGACGCGGTGGCCATCATCGGGGAAATTCCGGTCTGGCTCGACTATGATTTCCCGCCCGGGATCGTCGCGAAATTCGGCTCGAAGCACCGGGGGCAGCGGCAGCGCTGGTTCGCCCTGCGCTTCACCGGCACCGACGCCATGATCCGGCTCGACGCCCAGATGCCACCCGAATTCGACGCCTGGCGCTGGGCCGACCTCACCGACATCCCCGCGCTTGCCGTGTCGTTCAAGCGCCCCATCTACGAGCGCGTGGCGCGCGATTTCGCGCCGTTCGCACAGCCCGACTGAATCAAAAGGGGATCGAAAGAGCAGAATGATGGGAAGCATGATCGAACTGACGGCCGCCGACGGGCATAAGTTCCAGGCCTATGCGGCCGGAGACGAGAAATCTCCGCACGGGCTGGTGGTGGTCCAGGAGATTTTCGGCGTGAACCGGCACATGCGCGCCGTTGCCGACCGGTTCGCCTCGCTCGGCTATCGTGTGCTCTCGCCGGCGGTATTCGACCGTGTGGAACGCGGCGTCGAATTCGCTTACGACAAGGACGGAATCGAAAAGGGTCGGTCGCTGCGCGACAGGATCGAGGACGCGGCGGTGCTGCGCGACATCGAGGCTGCGGCCGCGAATCTCTCGCCCCGGCCGACCGGCATCATCGGCTATTGCTGGGGTGGAACCATCGCCTGGTGGGGGGCGACCCGGAGCAAAAGCTTCAAGGCCGCGATCGGCTGGTATGGCGGCGGGATCGCCGCGAGCAAGACAGCCGTGCCGAACTGCCCGGTGCAACTGCATTTCGGCGCCGAGGACAAGAGCATTCCGCAGGACGATGTCGAGGCGATCCGCAAATCCCAGCCGGACCTGCCGGTCCATGTCTACGAGCACGCCGGCCACGGGTTCGGCTGCGAGGAACGGTCGAGCTTCGATGCCGAAGCCAACCGGCTGGCCGAGCAGCGCAGCCTCGATTTCCTCGCCGAGCATCTGGTCTGAACCCCGGATCGGGGGATTGCGGTGCGCCGCCGGTCATGCTCATGACACGCCATGAAGCCTAATGGACAATCCCAGCGCATCCTGATCCTCGATTTCGGCAGCCAGGTCACCCAGTTGATCGCACGGCGCCTGCGCGAAGCCGGAGTCTACTGCGAAATCTGGCCATTCGACGCCGATCCTGAACGCATCGCCGCCTTCGGCGCGCGCGGGTTCATCCTGTCGGGCGGACCGGCCAGCGTGATCGAGGATGTCGCGCCCCGGGCGCCCGCTCTGGTTTTCGAGTCCGGCGTGCCGGTTCTCGGCATCTGCTACGGTGAGCAGGCGATCTGCGCCCAGCTCGGTGGCACGGTGGAGACCTCGGATCATCGGGAATTCGGCCGAGCTTTTGTCGAGATCGTCGCCGAGTGCGCATTGTTCGATGGTGTGTGGCAGCGCGGCAGCCGCGCCCAGGTGTGGATGAGCCATGGCGATCGGGTGACCGCCCTGCCCGACGGCTTCCGGGCGGTCGCGGTGAGCGACGGCGCACCGTTCGCCGCGATCGCCGACGA
>DASVGZ010000390.1:0-4155 GCA_036379275.1 Acidiphilium sp.
GTAATTCTTGCACCTTCTACCCGCTTGACGCCTGCCTGCCGGCGCTTTAGTAGGCACCCCACGACGCGGGTGTAGCTCAGTTGGTTAGAGCGCCGGCCTGTCACGCCGGAGGTCGCGGGTTCGAGCCCCGTCACTCGCGCCAGTTTTTCATGGCTGACCAACCATCTATCGCACAATCTTGATGGAATAATTGCGGGAGAGCCGATCCTTCGCGGATTGCGGGGTTGACCTGTTCTGCGCGCGGTATGACATGCGGGAAGCAACCGGCCAGGTTGCACGATATTGGGTCAATCCATTTCGTAGGCGTCATAGGGGGCTGATCACGGTGCAACCCATTCTTCACGACTATTTTCCGATCCTCGTATTCCTGGCCATCGCCGGTCTTATCGGCGTCGCCTTCGTGGCGGGATCGCTGCTGGTAGCGCGCCAGAATCCCTATGGCGAAAAACTGGACGCCTATGAATGCGGGTTCGAGCCGTTCAGCGACGCGCGCCGGAAATTCGATGTCCGCTACTATCTGGTCGCGATCCTGTTTATCATTTTCGATGTCGAGATTGCATTCCTGTTTCCCTGGGCGGTCAGCCTGTCGAGAATCGGGATGCTCGGATTCTGGACGATGATCGGTTTTCTCGCGATTCTCACGGTCGGCTTTCTTTACGAGTGGCGTAAAGGCGCTCTCGACTGGGAATGATGGGTATGTGTGACGGAAATGGACGGGGTATGACGAATTTGGTATGCGCGGCTCCGGGGCCCGATCGGAAGCACGTGAAATGAATGCCGTTCAAAACACTGATATTGCATGGAATCGCGAAGCATTGCCGGTTGGCACCGAACAGGATGCCGTGATCCGGGGCATTACGGGTGAAATTGCCGGCAAAGGGTTTGTTGTTGCGAATCTCGACAAGCTGGTGAACTGGGCGCGTACCGGCAGCCTGTGGCCGATGACATTCGGCCTCGCCTGCTGTGCGGTCGAGATGATTCACGCCTACATGCCCCGCTGGGATCTCGACCGGTTCGGCATCATTCCGCGCAATTCCCCGCGTCAGAGCGATGTGATGATCGTCGCCGGCACACTGACCAACAAGATGGCGCCGGCCCTGCGCAAGGTCTACGACCAGATGCCTGAACCGCGCTGGGTGATCTCGATGGGTAGCTGCGCCAATGGCGGCGGCTATTACCATTATTCCTATTCCGTCGTGCGCGGCTGTGACCGGATCGTACCGGTCGACATCTACGTTCCGGGCTGCCCGCCGACCGCCGAGGCGCTGGTTTACGGAATCATGCAACTGCAAAAGAAGATCCGCCGCACCGGAACCATTCTCCGTGACTGATCCCAGGGACGAGACCGCGGAAACCGCACCGGCTGAGGCTCAGGCGGATCCCTTCGAGGCGGCTCTGCGCGTGCTCGACGGCGTGATGGACGTGACGGTGGAAAAGGGCGAGCGCGTGCTTCATGCGTCGCGCGATTCACTTGTCGGCCTGATGCTCATTTTGCGGGATGACCGACGCTTTGCCTTCGAGCAGTGCATGGATGTGTGCGGCGTGGACTGGCCGCAGCGCGCCGAGCGCTTCGATGTCGTCTATAACCTGTTGTCGGTGACCCGGAACGATCGTTTGCGGGTGATCGTCGCCACCGATGCGACGACGCCGGTCTCCAGCGTGACGGCGGTCTGGCCGGGCACCGCGTGGTGGGAGCGCGAGGTCTTCGATCTGTTCGGCGTCACGTTCGAGGGACTTGCCGACCACCGCCGGATCGTGACCGATTATGGCTTCGAGGGGCATCCGCTGCGCAAGGATTTTCCCCTGACCGGCTATGTCGAACTGCGTTACGACGAAGAGCAGAAACGCGTGGTTTACGACAAGGTCGCTCTCACCCAGGAATTCCGCAGCTTCGATTTTCTCTCGCCGTGGGAAGCGATGACGACATTGCCGGGCGACGAGAAAGCTGCCCCGAAACCAGGAACCAGGACATGAGCGGCAATGTTCGGCAGATCGCGCCGGCGGGTGCGGCGGGCGGAGAAGGTCAGCTCGAACGGCATACGGTCAATGTCGGGCCGCAGCATCCTGCGACTCATGGTGTGCTCCGCCTGATTCTCGAACTCGAGGGCGAGACGGTGGTTCGCGCCGATCCGCATATCGGCCTGCTGCATCGTGGCACAGAGAAGCTAATCGAGTACAAATCCTATCTTCAGGCGGTGCCGTATTTCGACCGCCTGGATTATGTCTCGCCGATGTGCTGCGAGCACGCTTTTGCTCTCGCGACGGAAAAGCTGCTTGGCATCACCGTGCCGGATCGCGGCCAGTGGATCAGGGTGCTGTTTTCCGAAATCACCCGCGTACTCAATCATCTTCTGAACGTCGTTCATCTCGCCCTCGATGTCGGCGCGCAATCGCCGAGTCTGTGGGGCTACGAAGAGCGGGAAAAACTGCTGACATTTCACGAGGCGGTTTCCGGCGCCCGGTTCCATGCGAACTATTTCCGGCCCGGAGGGGTTTCGAAAGACCTGCCGGTCGGACTTGCCGAAGAGATCTGGGAGTGGAGCGAGACGTTCCCGAAGTTCCTCGACGATCTTGAAATCCTGTTGACCGAAAACCGCATCTTCCGGCAACGTCTGGTCGATGTCGGGGTGATTTCGGCCCGGGATGCGCTGGGGATGGGATTCTCCGGCCCGAACCTGCGGGCATCGGGACTCGCCTGGGATTTGCGCAGGGCGCAGCCTTACGACAAATACGCGGAAGTCTCGTTCGACGTGCCGGTCGGCAAGCATGGCGATTGCTTCGACCGGTATCTGGTGCGCATCCGGGAAATGGGCGAGAGCGTGAAAATCATCCGCCAGGCCCTGAAGGCCATGCCTGAAGGGCCGGTGAAGGTTCAGGACACCAAGTTCTCGCCGCCGAAGCGCGCCGATATGAAACGCTCGATGGAAGCCCTGATCAATCACTTCAAGTTGTACACCGAGGGATATCACGTTCCGGCCGGCGCGACCTATACAGCGGTCGAGGCGCCGAAAGGCGAGTTCGGCGTCTATCTCGTCGCCGATGGAACCAATCATCCTTACCGGTGCAAGATCAGGGCAACTGGATTTTCGCACCTTCAGGCGATGGATCTGATGTCGAATGGACACCTGCTTGCCGATGCCATCGCGGTTCTCGGTTCGATCGACATCGTTTTCGGCGAGGTGGATCGCTAGACCATGACCGATACTCCAGAGACGATGCCCTTTGCGTTCGACGATGCCAGCGAGGTGCTGATTCCCGCAATCATCGCGAAATACCCCGAGGGGCGGCAGGCAAGTGCTGTGATGCCGTTACTCGATCTCGCGCAGCGGCAGATGGCGCGCACGACCGGCCACGCCGTCCTGCCACGCCACGCCATGGATCTCGTGGCCGACCGGCTTGGAATGCCCAGGATCAGGGTCTACGAGGTCGCGACCTTCTACACGATGTTTCATACGACTCCGGCCGGGCGGTTCCATCTTCAGGTCTGCACGACGACGCCGTGCTGGCTGCGCGGCTCCGATGCGGTGATGGCGGCGTGCCGTTATGCCGCCGAGGCGGATAGCGAGACGTTCTCCATCGAAGAGGTGGAGTGCGTCGGTGCCTGCGTGAATGCGCCGGTGCTTCAGGTGAATGACGATCTCTACGAGGATCTCGACAGCGTCCGGACCGAGGCATTGCTCGACGCATTGCGTCGTGGCGAGGCGCCGAAACCGGGATCGACGATCGGGCGGCAGAATTCCGCGCCGGAAGGCGGGCCGACAACCCTGTTTGCCGTTTCCACCGAAACCGGCAGCGGAGTCGCGTGATGCTGAGCGACAAGGACCGCATTTACACCAACCTTTATGGCATTCACGACTGGCGGCTTGCCGGTGCGCGGGCACGTGGCGACTGGGACGGGACGGCTGCGATCATCGCCCGCGGGCGCGATGCGATCATCGAGGAGATCAAGTCCTCGGGTTTGCGCGGCCGGGGCGGGGCAGGATTCCCGACCGGCATGAAATGGTCGTTCATGCCCAAGACCAGCGACGGACGGCCGAGCTATCTGGTCGTGAATGGCGACGAGAGCGAACCCGGCACCTGCAAGGATCGCGACATCCTTCGCCACGATCCGCACAAACTGGTGGAAGGCTGCCTGCTCGCGAGTTTCGCGATGGG
>DASVGZ010000391.1:0-2570 GCA_036379275.1 Acidiphilium sp.
TTTGCCGGTTTGCGAAACCATGCTGTTCGGCAACCAGCCGTTCATCGCCGATATGACTGCCTACGCCCTCACCCATGATTTCGACACGGCAGAGCGGATGCGCGCCGCCTATGCGCGCCGGGCCCGCCTGATCGCCGATGCGCTCGACACCGCATCGGGGCTGCGCGTCCTGCCGCCGAAGGCCGGCATGTTCTGCCTCGTCGATGTCTCTGGAACCGGGCTCGGCAGCGAGGATTTCGCATGGTCTCTGCTCGACCGGGCCGAAGTCGCGGTGATGCCGGGTGCCTCGTTCGGCGACCGGGCGCAGGATTTCATCCGCCTCAGCCTCACCGTGCCCGACGCGCGGATCGTCGAAGCCTGCCGGCGCATCGCGGATTTCGCGCGAACCCTCACAGCCGCACAGCCGAAAGCGGTTCACGCATGAGCACAGCATCGCGCACGGTCGGCGAGGCGCTGATCGACTGTCTCGAAGCCAACGGCGTCGAAATCGTTTTCGGAATTCCCGGTGTCCACACGGTTGAACTCTATCGCGGCCTCGCCAATTCCTCGATCCGCCACATCACGCCGCGCCACGAGCAGGGGGCCGGCTTCATGGCGGACGGCTATGCCCGGGTTTCTGGAAAACCCGGTGTCTGCCTTCTGATCACCGGGCCCGGCCTCACCAATGCACTCACCGCGATGGCACAGGCGCGCGCCGATTCGGTTCCGCTTCTCGTCATCTCCGGCGTCAATGCGCGACACGATCTCGGTCATCAGCGCGGCGCGCTCCATGAAGTGCCGAACCAGCACGCGATCACCGGAACCATCGCCAGCTACACGCACACCTTATTGAACCCGACGGATCTGCCTTCAGTGATGGCACGCGCCTTCGCGATTTTGAATTCGTCACGACCCGGCCCGGTGCATATCGAAATTCCGGTCGATGTCATGGCCGCGCGGATCGATTTTGCTCCGCCGGTCCCTGCGCTCACCACACTACCCAATCCGGCTTACGACCTCATCCGGCAAACCGCCGAACTCTGCGCGAAGGCGGAACGCCCGGTCATCCTGCTCGGCGGCGGTGCGTGCAAAGCCGCTGCGTTATTGCCGAAACTCGCCGAACGGCTGGACGCGCCTTCCGTCACCACGGTCAATGCGCGCGGCCTGCTCTCAGGTCATCCACTCGAGGTTCCGGCAAGCCCGAGCCTGAAGGCAGTGCGGGAATTCCTTGCCGACGCCGATCTGGTCCTCGCTATCGGCACCGAATTCGGCCCGACCGATTTCGACATGTACGAAGATGGGCAATTTCCGCCGCTCGCCAATCTCGTCCGCATCGACATCGATGCCGCCCAGCTCGCCCGAGGCCCGATGCCGCGCCTCGCGATCCTGTCGAGCGCACATGAAGCCGTGGAAGCCCTTCTTGCCGTACTGCCGGAACAGCCGCCTCATCATACCGGCCCGCTCCGCGCCGCGAGAGCGCGGCAGGCGGTGCGGGACACGCTGAGTGGCAAGCTCCGGCGCGAAATCGCGATCATCGAGGCGATCCGCACGAGTGTGCCGAACTGCATCATGGTCGGCGATTCCACCCAGCTCGTCTATGCCGGCAATCTTTATTGCGAGATCGACCGGCCGAACGGCTGGTTCAACTCCGCCACCGGCTACGGCGCACTCGGCTACGCGCCACCGGCCGCGATCGGTGCCGCGCTCGGCGCACCGGATGCGCCGGTCGTCTGCATCGTCGGCGACGGCGGCATCCAGTTCTCGCTTGCCGAACTCGGCTCGGCGATCGATGCTGGCACCAACGTGATCTTTCTGGTCTGGAACAATCGCGGCTATTCCGAAATCGAGCTTTACATGCGCGGTGCCGGCATCGAACCGGTCGGCGTCAAACCGACCCCGCCGGATTTTCTTCTGCTCGCGCAAGCCTATGGAATTCCGGCCGAACGCCTGTCGAAACTCGATGATCTGCCTTCGGCTCTCGAACGCGCCCGCACCCGCCGTGCTCCCGCCCTGATCGAAATTCCGGAATCCGTGGTTCACCCCTGACCAGAAAAAACCGGCTCGGGCAATGGCAGATTTGCTTCGATCCAGGCCCGCGCCCGCGCTTCGGCCTCGGGCGGAAACGCCACTTCTCCCCGCATCCGCTCGATGTGAAGAAAATCGACCGTGCGAATCCCTAAAGTCGCGAGAGCGGCGGCGAGATACGGCGTCAGGAAATCCGGCTGCCGCGCTCGCTCGCCGGTCATCCATCCGCCCGACGAGGTAACGACCCAGGCGGGCCGGTCCGCAAGCTGCCCGACCTTGCCTTCCGGTGTCGAATGGAATGTCCGCCCCACCCGAAGCACCTGATCGATCCATGCTTTCAGGGTCGCCGGCACGGTGAAGTTGTTCATCGGCGTTGAAATCACCAGCCCGTCGGTCGTCTCAAGCTCGCCGATCAGACGTTCCGACTGCTCCAGCGCCGCGCTCTCCTGCTCCGTTTGCCGGTCCGGCGGCACATACATCGCCCGCGTAAACACCGCATCGACGAAGGGCGGCGGATCGCGCGCGAGATCGCGCCGGAGCACGCGCAGTCCCGGCGCACGCTGGCA
>DASVGZ010000392.1:0-5417 GCA_036379275.1 Acidiphilium sp.
GGGTGCCGGTGGTGCTCGGTGGCGCGCTGGCCGTCCTGCACCTGACCGGATGAGGATCAGCCCTGGTTGTAGACCGGGGTGCGCTTCTCGACGAAGGCGCGCACGCCCTCGGCGAAATCCGGCGTGCGACCCAGCCCGCGCTGCAGATCGCGTTCGAGATCGAGCTGTGCATCCAGCGTATGGGCCGGTGCCTCGTTCAGGGCGCGCTTGATCGCCGCCAGCGCCCGGGGCGGCCTTGCCGCGAGATCGGCCGCGAGCGCACGCGCCGCCGCCATGAACCCGTCATCGGGCAGGCAGCGCCAGATCAGCCCCCACTCCGCCGCCTGACGGGCGGTGATCGTCTCGCCCAGCATGGCGAGCCCGCGCGCCCGCGCATCCCCCACCAGATGCGGCAGGAAATACGTGCCGCCGGCGTCCGGCATCAGCCCGATGCGGATGAACGCCTGGGTGAAATTCGCCGATTCGGCGGCGATCACGATATCGGCGGCGAGCGCCAGATTCGCCCCTGCCCCTGCGGCGACGCCGTTCACCGCCGCGACCACCGGCTTCGGCAGCGCCCGGAGCCGGCGCACCAGCGGGTTGTAGTGCCGGTCGATCGAAGCGCCGAGATCGCGCAACTCGCCGCCCATGTTCTGGCCGAGATCGGCACCCGAACAGAAGCCGCGCCCCGCGCCGGTCAACAGCACCGCGCGCACCGATTCATTGCCCTCGATTTCGGTCATCGCGGCGGCCAGCGCCTCGTGCAAGGCGGGGGTCAGCGCATTCAGCCGGTCCGGGCGGTTCAGGGTGAGAACACGCACCGCGCCTTCGCGTTCGACGATCAGATCCTCGGCCATTTCGGCTCCTCGCTGACTGTTCGGGACAAGCGCCCTATCTTACTAAACGTGGCATATCATTCCCCATACGACAACCTCACCTGACAAACCCGCGCAAACCCGGTATCGTCCGGCCGGTTTCCGCAACGAAGGACACGCCGCCATGCAGACGACAGGCAGGATCGCCGCACTTCTGCGCATCGGAGCCGATGACCCGGAAACCCTGCTCGCCGGAACGGTCGCCGCGTGGCGGGCCGACGGATTGCGGGTCGCGGGCGTACTCGCCGAACCGCACAACCTGCCCGGCTTCGCCTGCGGCGCGGGCTATCTGCGCGACATCGAAACCGGCGCGGCACAGCGCATCTTTCTCGAATCCGCCCCGGTCACGACTGTCTGCCATCTCGACGCCGCCGGGGTCGAGACCGCCTGCCGCGCCCTGGCCGACCGGATCGCGGCGAGCGATCGCGTCGTGCTCAGCAAGTTCGGCAAGCTCGAAGCCGAGGGCGGCGGTCTTGCACCCGCGTTCCGCGCCGCCATCGCCGCCGGCAAGCCGCTGCTGACCACGGTTTCGGAAAAACACCTGGATGCCTGGCGCAGCTTCGCACCGGATGCCGAACTGCTCGCCGATGCCCCTGCGCTCGACGCCTGGCGCGCGAAGTCGGCGGCATGACAGAAGCGCAACCATCGCATACGGGGTGGTTCACCGCCGACGCGACACCGCCTATGATGCCGGGATGGACGCAGTCACCCAACGGCATGGCGTAGCTCATCTTCTGGCCGGAAGCGGCTTCGCTTTTCTCGATGGCGTCGCGCTGGACGCGATGCTTCCCGCCGAGGCGATTGCCCCTGCTGCGTGGGACGAGTTCGCCGCGAGCTGGGACGGGATGCCGATCGACACCTACATGGCCGATGGCGGGCGCTATCGCCGCCGCCGGTTCGGCGTGTTCACCGCGGTGCCGGGCCACGCCATCCGCCGCGCGCCGCACCAGCCGCACTACCAGACCCGCGACTACAACACGCTGAACGGCGGAGTCGAGCGCTGGTTCGACCCGATCGCCCCCGAAATCGCCGACGGCCTGACCTTCCAGGCCCTGCTCGGCTTCACCCGCTCGCTGTTCGAGGAACGGGCCGGCAACGTGGCCTGGCATATCGAGGCGCACCAGTTCCGGATCGAGGCAGGACCGTCCGCCGCCGGCCTGCCGACCCCGGAGGGAATGCATCGGGACGGGGTGGATTACGTTCTGGTGCTGATGGTCCACCGCTCGAACATCGAACAGGGCACCACCACCATTCACGACCTCAAGGGCAAGGAACTGGGCAGCTTCACCCTGACCCATCCGCGCGATTCGGCTCTGGTCGACGACCGGATGGTGTTCCACGGCGTCACCCCGGTTGAACCGGTCGATCCCACCCAACCCGCCTTCCGCGACGTTCTGGTGCTCACCTACCGCCGCGCCTGAATTCTGCTTCGTGCCCTATTTCCGCGCCGCGATCACATGCACGGTCGCGCGCACCCTCGCCTTTTCGTCGGCATAGCCGGGCAGGGCCTCGCGGAACGCGGCGCGCAGGTCCGCCCTTGTTGCCGCATCGGCCTGTTTCTCGTCCAGCAGCGCGCCGGCCGGCCCCATGAACGCGGCGACATCGGCCTCGTCATCCAGTGAACGGCCCATGATGGTCGCCGGTTCGGCCGCGACCGAGACCGCGGAAAACCCGGCCTTTCGCAGAAGATCCCCGACATAATCCGCATCGTCGAAGGCAAACGGCCCCGCCGCATGGGGCACGCGCGGTTTGGGCTGGCCCAGCCGCGCGGCCGCGATACCGAGCGGAACCGCCCAGTGCGGATTGGCCCCGATCGGCGCCCAGGCGACGCAGCAGAGCCGCCCGCCGGGCTTCAGCGCGGCGTGTAGATGGGTGAAGGCGGCAACCGGGTCGGTGAAGAACATCACGCCGAAGCGCGACGCGATCAGGTCGAATGTTCCGCCGAACTCCGCGATCGCTGCGTCGGCCTCGATCAGGGTGACATTGCTCCGCCCGGAAAGCCGGCTCCGCGCGGCGCCGAGCATCGGCCGCGACACGTCGACCGCGGTGACATGCCCGGCCTCACCTACCAGATCGGCGAGCCGCGCCGTGGTGGTGCCGGTGCCGCAGCCGACCTCCAGCACCGCCTCGCCGGCGCGCGGCGCAGCCCGGCCGAGCAGAAGGGTCTCGATCGCGGAAAGTCGCGCCTCCATCGCCTCCTGCACGCGGATCCATTTCGGCCCCGCGACCTCGTTCCAGTAGACGATCTGCCGCTCGTTGCCGCTCATGCTGCCTCCGCCCGCCGCTTCTTCGGCATGAAGAACAGCGCAAACCGCACCAGGTTCGGCATGGTGGTCGGGCGCAGCAGGCGATGATCGTAACCGGCGAAGCGCCGGTCGTTCTCCTCAAGGCAGATGCGCATCAGCTCGGGCACGCTGATATCCTCGGAGCTGACCGACTTGCTGCCGTTCACCGTGAAATTGTTGTCCTGCTTCTTGTTGTCCTTGCCGTCATCCATGCCGCGCGCGATGCCGATCCGTTCCCAGCCGAGAAACACCCACACGGCGGCAACCCTGAGCTCGAACCAGGGCCGCCTCCACCACGGCATGGTCGCGCGGTGCCAGGCGACCCAGTTGGCGAACAGCAGGATGTGACGGCACTCCTCCTGAATCACCGGCTCGAAGGTTTCGATCAGTTCGGCCGGAAAGAACCCCGACCGCTTGGCCAGCTCGAACAGGCCGAACGCGAAGAAACTGTCGACGCATTCGGAATAGCCGGTGACCATGTAGGCCCATTCCGGATCGCGCGGTTCGAGGTATTCCGGTTCGGGTTCGAGCGGAATCCCGTAGGCGGCGACCAGATGCGACAGAACCTCCTTGTGCCGGTTCTCCTCCCAGCCGTTCAGCGCGATGGTCTCGCGCATGTCCTGGTCGGCGATGACCTTCGCATAGGCCGCCATCCTGAGTCGTGCCTTGCCCTCGGTCTGCACCGCGATGTCCCAGATCGGCAGCGAGGTGACCTTGTGCTGGGTCTCCGGGTCGAGCCTCGGCCATTCGATGACCGACGGCTTGTAGGGATTGAAAGTCTCGTGAAACATCCGGCAGACCGCACGCTTGTGCGCGTCCGACCCTGGCCTCAGCGGTCCGGTCTCGGGGCTGGTCCAGTGCCGCGCTGCGTGGTCGGCGGCTTCGATCGTGGCTGCATCCATCGGTGGCCTGTCCCTGTTTCGTATTCGAATTCGTATTCGAACTCTGGCAGCGATTGTAAACCGGGCCGCAAACGGTTCAAGATCGCGTGCAGTTTCATCAATCAGGACAAAAGCCCGATGAACCACGCCCCCCATCCCGTCTCTCGCCTCGCGGAAGACCCCGACCACGGCATCGTCAAACGCCTCGACCTTCGCGGCAATCCGTCCGGCCCGCTCGCCGGGCTCGATATCGGGGTGAAAGACCTGTTTGACATCGCGGGCGAGGCAACCAGCTTCGGCAACCCGGACTGGGCGCGCCGTACCGGCCCGGCGCCCGGCCATTCCTGGATCGTCGCCCGCCTGCTCGATGCCGGGGCGCGAATCACCGCCAAGACCACAACGGTCGAGCTCGCCTTCGGGCTGGAGGGCTGGAACAATCATTACGGCACGCCGGTCAACCCGAAGGCGCCGGACCGCCTGCCCGGCGGATCGTCCTGCGGGTCGGCGGTAATGGTCGCCTCGGGGCTCGCCCACGCCGCGGTCGGCTCGGATACCGGCGGCTCGGTGCGCATTCCGGCCAGCTTCTGCGGGCTTTACGGGCTTCGGCCGAGCCATGGCGCGATCAGCCTCGCCGGCGCCGCCGCGCTCTCGCCCAGTTTCGATACCGCCGGCTGGTTCGCACGCGACGCGGCGACCATGCTGCGGATCGGCCAGGCAGTGTTGCCGCCAGGAATGCCGCTTTCGGGAATTTTTCTCCGGGCCGATCGAATCTGGGACAATGCCGATCCGGCGGTCCGGGCGGCGCTGGAGCCCGTCGCCGCGAAACTCGGCCCGATGGCGAGTGTCGATCATGCGCCGGAAGGGCTGGATGCGCTCTACGAAGCCCAGCGCGCGGTGCGCGACCGCGAAACCTGGTCTTCCCTGCGAGGCTTCGTCGAGTCCGGCGCAAAACTCGATCCGCTCACCGCCGCCCGCTGCGCCAGCCTGAAACCGGCAACCGCCGAAGCCGCCGAAGCCGGACTCACCGTCCGCCGCGCCTATACCGCGCGGATGGCCGCCCTGCTCGCCGGCGGCGCGGTTCTGGTCATGCCCACCTCGCCCTGCCCGGCGCCGCTCTGCACCATCGCCCAGGCCGATCTCGCCGCGCTGCGCCTCAGGATCATCCGGGCCGGCATCATCTCCACCTTCGCCGGACTGCCGGAACTGTCGATTCCGGTCGCCACTGTCGATGGCGCGCCGATCGGTCTCTCGCTGGTCGCCGGCCATGGCCGCGACCTCGCGCTTCTGGACCTCGCCGCCGCGCTCAGTCTCGCCTGAGATCGAACAGGCGGGTCTCGCCGAAATCGAGCGTGGTGAAATCCGCCCCACAGCGTGGTGTTGCGGTCCCACGGCGTGCG
>DASVGZ010000393.1:0-3761 GCA_036379275.1 Acidiphilium sp.
AAGACCACAGCATTGCGGGCGGTCGCCGGGTTTGCGCGGCCGGTGCGCGGCCGGGTGTGGATCGGCGATCGCGACGTGACCGATCTGCCGCCCCATGCGCGCAATATCGGAATGGTGGTGCAGAATTACGCGCTGTTTCCGCATATGCGCGTGGATGAGAATGTGGCGTTCGGCCTGCGCGCGCGCAGTGCTCCGAACGATGTCATCAAACAGCGCGTTTCTGAATGCCTGCGCATGGTCGGCATGGAATCGTTTGTCCATCGCTATCCGCGTCAGCTCAGCGGCGGGCAGCAACAACGCATCGCCATTGCGCGCGCGCTCGCAATCCGTCCGCAGGTTCTGCTGCTGGATGAACCGCTCTCCGCGCTCGACGCGCAGATCCGCCGCTCGATGCTGGAGGAACTCGCACGACTGCATCAGGATCTGCCGTCGCTCACGGTGCTTTACGTCACTCATGACCAGACCGAGGCGCTGACCCTAGCCGACCGGATCGGGATCATGCGGGATGGAAAACTGATCGCATCCGGCCGCTCGCGGGAGCTGTATCACGCGCCGCCCAACCGGTTCGCGGCGGAGTTCCTGGGCCGGGCGAACCTGCTGCCGGTGCGGCTGGATGCGGCCGATGCCGGAGCGGGGATTGCCCGTGTTCGCCTGGGCGATGCCGATCTGCTGGCGAGACCGCATCCGGAGTTGCGGGAAGGCGCAGAGTGCCTGCTCTGCATTCGCCCGCACGCGGTTACCCTGCAACCGGCGGGTCATTCATCGAACCGTCTTGCCGGAATCGTGCGCACCATCCAGTGGCAGGGCGATCTGCATAACATCACGTTCGAGGTGAACGGCACGCTGGCACGGATGATCTGCACGCCGCTGCGCGAGCCGCCGCACCCGGGCGAGACGGTCGAGGTGCATTTCGCGCCCGAGGATGCGACGCTGATTCCCGAGGATGCACCGTGCCATGAGTAGCAGCACGATCACGGCTCCGCCGCTTGCCGCACGCCGGTCGCCGTTCGCCGGTACGGCCTCGCTCTGGGTCATCCCGCCACTGGTCGTTCTTGCCGCGCTGTTCTTTTATCCGCTCTCGCTGATCGTGCGCGAGGCGGTGCTGGGCAGCGGACACAGCATATCGTTCGTGCATTTTGGCGCTGTGTTCGAGACCGCGCTGTTTCAGAAGGCGTTTCTGAACACGATCGTGATCGCGGCGATCGCGACTTCGGGGTGCATTACGCTCGGCTTCGTCCTGGCGCTGACCCTGTCGTTCGTGCCGTTTCCCGGTTCGCAGGTTCTGGCCCGGCTGATCGACACGTTCATCGCCATGCCGACCTTTCTTGTCGCGCTGTCATTCTCCTTTATCTACGGTTCGGCGGGGCTGCTCAACGTGTCGCTGATGGATGTTTTTCATCTGAGCCTGCCGCCGCTCGATTTTCTCTATTCGCGATGGGGCGTGATCCTGGCGGAGGTCACGGTCTATACCCCGTTCGTGCTGCGCCCGCTGCTCGCCAGTTTCTCGCTGATCGAAACGGCGCAGATCGAGGTTGCGAGCAGTCTCGGCGCCGGAGCCTGGCGTATCATCCGCCAGGTGATCTTTCCCGCCGCGATTCCCGCCCTGCTCGCGGGCGGCAGCCTGTGCCTGCTGCTGACCGCGAACGAGTTCGGCATCGTTCTGTTCATCAGCGCGAAGGGCGTCATGACCTTGCCGCTTCTGGTCTACGACAAGGCGATCCAGGAGTTCGACTACACCTCCGCCTGCGTGGTCGCCGTGGTCAATGTCTGCCTCTCGCTGTCGCTCTACTCGGTTTACCGGCTCGTCATGTCCCGGTTCGGAGGTTCCAATGCTGGTCTGGTCTAAATCGGGCCGCGCCGGAGCGTGGCTGTTCGCCGGCGGATTGATCGCCATCGTCTATATCCTGCCCGCGGTGATGATCGTGCTGGCGAGTTTCGCCGGACAATGGAACAGCGTTCTGCCCAGCCATCTCACGATCATGCATTACGTGAATGCGGTGCATGGCGATTCGGGGGCGATGCTGCGCGCCAGTCTGATCACCGGCGCGGTGGCGAGCGCGCTGGCACTGGTTGCCGGCACCTGGGCGGCGCTTTCGCTGCGGCATATTCGCGGTGCGTCCCGGCGTGTGCTCGACCTCGTGTTCTTCATCCCGAGCGCGGTGCCGTCGGTGTCGGTCGGGCTCGGGCTTCTGGTCGCGTTCAGCCGGCCGCCGGTTCTGCTCAACGGCACGATCCTGATCGTGCTCGCGGCGCATTTCATCCTGATCTCGGCCTTCACCTACGGCAACGTATCGGCGGGGCTCGCCCGCCTCGGACAGGATTACGAGCATATGTCGGCTTCTCTCGGCGCGCCGCCGGCCTATACGCTCCGGCGCGTCACCCTGCCTCTGGTCACGCCATATCTGATCGCGGCGTTCAGCCTCAGCTTCGCGATGTCGATGGGGGAACTCGGTGCGACCATCATGGTCTATCCGCCGGGCTGGGTAACGCTTCCGGTCGGGATTTTCGCGCTGGTGGATCGCGGCGACATTTTCCACGGTGCGGCGATGACGGTTCTGCTCGTGGCGGCGACTCTCGCAGTTCTCGTGGGGCTGTCGAAACTGCCGACCCGGGCCGCCGTGCGCCGGTAGAGAAAGCGGGGAAGGAAAATCTTCCCCGCCGCCTTTCCATCCATTCCTGTAACCTTGTGTCAGTAACGCCTCGCGGAGGAGGGTTGCCATGGAAATCTCGCTGACCCTTCTGGATGCGGCGGGTTCGGTCGCCCTGCTCCTGTGGGGCGTGCGCATGGTGCAGACCGGGGTTCAGCGCGCTTTCGGCACAAGGTTGCGGACCGCCCTCGGCGTCGCGCTGTCCAGTCGGATCGGCGCGTTCATGGCCGGTCTCGGCGTCACCACCCTTCTGCAAAGCAGCACCGCGACGGGGTTGATGGTCACCGGGTTCGCGACTGGCGGGCTGGTGGAACTGGTGCCCGCGCTCGCGGTGATGCTGGGGGCGAATGTCGGCACCACGCTGATCGTCCAGGTGCTTTCCTTCGATGTGGCCGCCGCCGCCCCGGCGCTGATCCTGATCGGCGTCGTCATGTTCCGGCGCGGAACCGGCAGCACCCGCGATCTCGGGCGCGTGCTGATCGGGCTCGGGCTTCTGCTTGTCTCGTTGCACCAGCTTCTTCAGGTCATGACACCGTATGAAGCCATGCCGTCGCTCCAGGGGCTGGCCGGCGCGATGTCGAACCGACCGGTGCTGGACGTGATTATCGCAGCCGGCATCACCTGGGCCGCGCACTCCTCGGTCGCCGTGGTGCTTCTGGTCATGGCGTTCGCGGCGAAAGGCGTGGTGCCGCCCGTGGCCGCTCTCGCCTTCGTTCTGGGCGCCAATCTCGGCACGGCGATCAATCCGGTGCTGGAAGGCGGTGCGGGACGCGAGGGCGCGGCGCGGCGGGTGCCGCTCGGCAACCTGATCAACCGCGTGGCCGGCATCGTGATCGTTCTGCCGCTGCTGCCCGAGGTGACCCGGCTGATGACCGCATTCGCGCCGGACCCGGCGCGTGCCGTCGCCGATTTCCATACCCTGTTCAACCTGGCGGTCGCGGCCGTCTTCCTGCCCCTGCTCACGCCTTATGCAAGGCTGCTCGCACGCTGCTTCCCGGTTCGCGCCAGGGCGGCCGATCCGGCGCGGCCGATGTATCTGGATCAGGTGGCGATCGAAACACCGGCCGTCGCCCTCGGGGCCGCGGCGCGCGAGGCGCTGCGCCTCGCCGACGT
>DASVGZ010000394.1:0-5488 GCA_036379275.1 Acidiphilium sp.
GCCTTGCGCGAAGCGGGAATGGGGCCGGAGCCCATCACTTTGGGATCGACCCCCGCCTGAGCCCAGCTGGCGATGCGGGCCAGCGGCGTCAGACCCCGCGCGGCGGCGTCCTTGGCGCTCATCAGGACCAGCGCGGCGGCGCCGTCATTGATGCCGGAGGCGTTGCCGGCGGTGACGGTGCCGTCCTTGGAGAAAGCCGGACGCAATCCCGCCATCGCCTCATAGGTGGCGCCGTCGCGGATATATTCGTCGGTATCGACAACAGTCTCGCCCTTGCGGGTCTTCACCGTCACCGGCGCGATCTCGTCCTTGAAGCGGCCCGCCTTCTTGGCCGCTTCCGCCTTGTTCTGCGAGGCTGCCGCGAACCTGTCCTGCTGCTCTCGGGTGATCTGCCACTCGCGCGCGACATTCTCCGCGGTGGTGCCCATGTGATAGCCGTTGAAGGCATCCCACAATCCGTCACGGATCATGGTGTCGATAAACTGGACGTCGCCCATCTTGGTGCCCGCGCGCAGATGCGCGCAGTGCGGGCTCATCGACATGCTTTCCTGCCCGCCCGCGATCACGATGTCGCTCTGGCCGGACATCACCTGCTGGGCCGCGAGCGCGACCGCGCGCAGGCCCGAACCGCAGACCTGATTGATGCCGAACGCGGTTTTCGAATCGGGGATGCCGGCGGCGCGCGCCGCCTGGCGGGCGGGGTTCTGGCCGGCTCCGGCGGTGAGCACCTGGCCGAGGATCACCTCGTCGATCTCTTCCGGCGAGAGCTTCGCACGCCCGATCGCCGCCTTCACCGCGACCTCGCCCAGCACGTGGGCCGGAGTATTGGCGAAAGCACCGTTGAAACTGCCGACCGGGGTGCGGGCAGCGGAAACGATCACGATGTCGTCCATGACTTGTCCCTCCGAAATTTCGGCCACCTTAACCGTGTTGCAGTGCGGTGGCTACTGCCGGAGCGCCCAGTCGAGGAAGGGTCGCCACAGCGCGCGCTCCGCCGACATGCCCGCCACCATGCCGATATGCCCGGCCTCCGGCGCGATCACTTCGGCGTGCGGAATCCGTGCCGCCAGCGCCCCCGCCGAGGCCGGCGGCACCAGCCGGTCGCGCGCCGGGGTGGCGACCAGAACCGGGCAGCCGAGCCGGGCCGGGTCGACCGGCATCCCCGCGACGCGCCACTGCCCGAGCGCCGGGGTGTTCCCGCCATACCAGCCGGCCAGCGTCTCGGTGGCGACCGGGGCGGCCAGCGGCACGCCGTCGTTCAGCCAGTCCTCGAGTGCGACGAACCGCCGCGCGCGCGCGCTGTCCGGGTCGAGTTCGGCGAATCCGCGATATTTGGTGGCGACGCCGAACGGGTCGAGGGTCGCGAACAGCATCTGCAACGCATCGATCGGCAATGTGCCGGTGGCGCGCAGGATCGGGTCGAGCAATGGCACGCTTTGCCCGAGTGCGGCGGCACCCTCCGGGTTGTCGGCATGGAAATCCCAGGGCGTTGCAAGCAGGGCGAGGGCGCGAACGCGCTCGGGATTGCGCAGCGCCGAGGCCAGCGCCAGCAGTCCGCCCATGCAATAGCCGGCGAGGATGACCGGACCGTCGAGCGCCGCCAGCGCGCGCTCCAGCCGCCCGGCGATGTAGTCGGTCATCGTGAATTGCCGCTCGTCGGGTCCGGGCCAGCCCCAGTCGAGCAGAAGCGGACGCACCCCGTTGCCGGCAAGGAAGCGCAGGAACGACGCCTCCTCCATCAGGTCGAGCACATAGGCGCGGTTGACCAGACTGGGGACGAACAAAATCGCCGGCCCGTCTCCATCATAATCCAGCAGCCGGCTCTCGCCCTCGTTCCAGATCGCGGGCGGGTCGGCGAGGTCGCGGCGATACGGATGACGGCGATAGGCGGCGATACCCTCGATCAGCGCGCGATCCTGGGCGAACGCCTCGCGCAGCACCGCCTCGGCGAACGCTGCGTCAGACGTTGCGTCAAACGGGACCGTCTCTCCGCTCGAGTGCGGCCCGCTCAAGTGTGGCCAGACGCTCTTCCAGTTCGGCGATTCGGCGATGGAGACGTTCGACCGTATCGCCGCCAGAAGCAGGTGCAGAATCACCGGGCGAGGGCCGCGCCGGAGCATCGGTCCGGGCCGGTCGTCGCGTAACGACATGCTCCCGCTCATGCCGGGCGGCTCCCCGGACAGCTTTCTGGGCAGCTTTCTGGGCAGCCTGTTGCGCTGTTCGCCGGGCGATATCGATGGCGGAATTCGCCGCCCCCGCCCACAGGGTGAGCAGCCCGGTCCAGGCCTCGCGCATCTCGCGATCCTGCGCCATGGCGGCAAGCTCGCTCTGCCACAGCACGATCCAGTCGCGCGCGAGATCCGCGAGCGCGTCTCCCGCCCCAAGGCCGGTTACGGCTTCGGCTTGAGGCGCATCCGCGCCGCGTTCGCCGCTCATTCCGGCGTCCGGCATGGGGCATTCTTGTTTCCGCACTGAATCGTCACCATCTGGCCGTTCCTAGCGCAAAATCCGCTCGATCGGCCAGTGTGTCGTAACAGTGTGTCGTATCAGAGCGCCGTATCGGGGTGCCATATTCGGGAGGCCGTGATGCCGCTTGCCTTCGTGACAGCCGGTTTCGTCGTCGGCATTCTGGTCGGGCTGACCGGGGTGGGCGGCGGCTCGATCATGACGCCGCTTCTGGTTCTGGTGTTCGCGATCCACCCGTCGGCGGCGATCGGCACCGATCTTCTGTTCGCCGCGATCACCAAGACCGCCGGAACCCTGGTTCACGGTGCCAACCACACGGTGGACTGGCGCGTCGTCCGCCTGATGGCGAGCGGCAGCCTGCCCGGCGCGGTATTCGCCCTTCTCGTGCTGGACCGGATCGGCGTCCACGGTCACGCGGCCAACGAACTCAGTATCGTCCTGCTCGGGGTCATGCTCGTTGTCGCGGCAATCTCCCTCGCTCTGAAACCATGGCTGAACCGGCATCGCAAGCCGAGAGAACGGGGACCGTCGCGCGCGGCATCGCCCGCGCTCACCATCGCGCCCACTGTCGCGCTGGGCCTCGTTCTCGGCATCACGGTCACCCTGTCCTCGGTCGGGGCCGGCGCGCTCGGCACCGTCGCCCTGATCTATCTCTACCCCGACCTGCCGATCAGCCGGATCGTCGGGTCGGACATCGCCCACGCCGTCGCCCTGACCCTGGTCGCAGGACTCGGCCGGCTCTGGTTGCACAGCATCGATTTCGGAATGCTGGGCGCACTTCTGGCCGGCTCGATTCCGGGCATCGTCATCGGCAGTATGCTGGTGCGCAAGGCGCCCGAACAGGTGCTGCGCATCGCCCTCGCGATCATCCTCTGCTTCGTCGGCCTGCGAATGCTCTGGAAGGTGGTGTGAGTTGAGAAAAACCAAAGCAATCAAACCTTGACTAACTATTCGTCATCGCGAGGCCGCTTGCGGCCGAAGCGATCCATCTCGCCCCCATCGCCGTCATTTGCCTGCACCGTGATCCGGGTGACCACCCGGATGCTGCCCCTTCACGGGACGCATCCGCATCATAGCC
The DNA here is from genome assembly GCA_036379275.1 of Acidiphilium sp. Lineage (GTDB taxonomy): Bacteria > Pseudomonadota > Alphaproteobacteria > Acetobacterales > Acetobacteraceae > Acidiphilium. The sequence continues at coordinate 3,545 of DASVGZ010000394.1, forward strand.
CAGCCTCAAGAAACAATCATGATTCAGGTTACGCAAAGACCTCTTTGTGCTATGCGGTGCTTAATATTTGTGTCCGGTGAAACCAAGAGCCAGAACCAAAAATATCATGACCGACAAATTTATGGATGTGTGGGATATTCGATCGTTTGACAACGATCTCGTTAGGCTTTTAACGAAAAATGGGAAAACCATTCAAAAATATTTTGAAACTGCACACCGGCAACTTTTTGAACGCGAAGCTTCCGATCATCGTGGTGTGCCTCAGTCTAATCCGTATGAACCCGCCTATTACGGATTGCTGGAAACTCTTGAACCAATGATGGCTGCCCGGGTTATTCGAGCATGGCACTACACGCGCCTCACCGATACGGAAGTCGCATATTTGGTCCAGAATGGACCAGCGTTGTCCGATATCGAAGGAATACGTAGAAGGCTGGATAGATTGGTCACGGAAAAAATTCTTGTCCATGAGGACGCGGACAGACTTTTTTCTGACAGCATTTTCCGCCATTCTGCACAGCACGAAATTCGTTCGGGAAGATTTTGGGCGACCGCGCATCCAATTTCCATAGAGGATGGCGACGTTATGCCTCTCCTTGAGCATTGGGGCGGCGAAAGCATTTATTTTTGTCAGGAAAATCCTCGGCTTTTGGATTTGCTTAGAGTGGTTGGTTTACCTCGTGTTGTCGAATTGAGTTTGCCTCTTGCCGCAACAGACCGTGCATGGCATGCAGGGGAAGCCGTTATTTCAACGTTCGCGCAATCGGTTGGCTGCAACACAAGACTTGGTGCTTTCGATGTGTGCGCACGGCGACATCTTGGATCGGCGTCGATTTTGGCTATCCATTCTGCGGAAGGCGCGGTATTCGGCTCTATAGGGCATGACTATCCACCGACGTTAGCCGGTATCGGCAAGATTACCTGGGCCGAATAGAGCTGGTACGAACTCCCTTACGACGAAACTGTAGCAACTCATCTTCCAGTAGCCAGACTCGCCATCGCTTCCCACAAATACGCAAATAATCTAACATCACGCCAATATAACTATTGACAATCGCCGCAACATCGTTCATGGTTCGTTCGTGATTGCGACCGCCCCATTGCCGAGCCTCGCCAGCACTCTGGCCCAAACCTTCATCGAGACCTTCACCGGTCTGATCGAGGGTCTCCGTGCTGCGGTTTTTACCCGCGGCAACGGTGGCGGCAATTTCGGCGATGGATCGAGCCTCGCCCTCTACGTCCCGCTTCTGATGCAGCGTTTCACCCGCCTGATCACACGGTTCAGAACCATCGCAACCACGCCCTATCCGTTCGTCCTGCCCTATCGGTTCCGTCCCGCCTACAACATGTCCAAAGAGGAATTTCGCGCGCGATACAGCGAGCGAAAACCGGATTGCGTCAAATTCCCGCGCGGCTTCGCCTGGCTGGTCAATCTGGTCCCTGAGGCCGGCGGTATCGCCGATGAATTTTGCGCCTTCCTCGCCGATCCCGCGATCTCATACATCCTTGAGGAAGACCCCCGTTACGGCGACGCATTGCGTCCGCTCTGCCACGCGCTCGGTCTCAAAGTACCGGAGTGTCTGGCCAAAGTCGTTCTGATCGACCCGTTCGAGAAGCCCCGGCGTCCAGACTCGACCGGAAAACCGATGCCGAGCAACATCCCGTTCGACGCCCAGATCCCGCCCGAGCGCCGCTATCCCCTCTTTCTCCAACAACTCGCCCGCATCCGCGCCACTCGTGCTGCCGCCGCACGCTCACCGCCCTGACCGCGCACAATCCCAAGCCCGCCCAACCCTGTCCGAGCCGTCGGACGGGGCAACGGGCGTTGCGTCGAAGGCGAAACATCGCACAGTACACTTCGATCATGCCCGAAACATCCGCCTGCTGCCGCGCCTATTCTTCCGGCGCACGACAACCGGACAAGGAAACCGCCATGATCACCTG
>DASVGZ010000395.1:0-6451 GCA_036379275.1 Acidiphilium sp.
GCCATCGCCGCCGAGCAGCCCGACCGTGACGATCCCCATACCGCGCGCGACCTCGAGCGCACGCAGCACGCTGGGCGACCGGCCCGATGTGGTAATGCCGAACAGCACATCCCCTGCGCGGCCGAGGCCGGAGAGCGGCCGGGCGAACACCTGATCGAAGCCAAAATCGTTGCCCGCCGCGGTCAGCATCGCCGGATCGAGGGTCAGGGCGAGCGCCGGCCAGCTTTCCCGCGCGACCGCGCCGCGCAGCCGGATCAGCAGTTCGGTCGCGAGATGCTGGGCGTCCGCCGCCGAGCCGCCATTGCCGCAGAACAGCAGCTTGTTGCCCGCGCGGATCGCCGCCTCGCAGGCATCGACCACGGCAAGGACCGGTTCGGGATGCTCCGCCAGTGCTCGTTTCAGCTCGGCGCTCCGATGGAGTTGCGCCCTGAAATGGCCGGCTTCGTCCCTCGGCGCCATGGCTGATCCTGTCCTAGCTGCGGTAGCTGCCGTTGATATCGACATAGCCGTGGGTGAGGTCGCAACCCCAGACGGTGGCGCGCCCGCGCCCGAGACCGAGATCGACCGCGATCCGGATTTCCCGCCCGTGCATATGGGCCGCGACGGGCGTCTCGTCGTAGCCGTCGACGATCTGGCCGTCCTTCGCCATCCAGACCCCGCCGACCGCGACCGCGAGCCGGTCTCGCTCGGCCGGCTCGCCGGCCTTGCCCACCGCCATGACGATGCGCCCCCAGTTCGCGTCCTCGCCGGCGACCGCGGTCTTGACCAGCGGCGAATTGGCGATGGCGAGGCCGACCCGCCGCGCCGACCGCGCCGAGACCGCGCCGGTCACGGTGATTTCCATCAGCTTGTTCGCCCCCTCGCCGTCGCGAATCACCATCAGGGCGAGGTCGTGCAGCACCTCGTCGAGCGCACGGCGGAAGCCGGCTAGGCCGCGCGAATCGGTGATCGCCGGATTGTCGGCCCGTCCGGTCGCGAACAGCAGGACGGTATCCGAGGTCGAGGTGTCCGAATCGACCGTGATACAGTTGAAGCTCGGGTCGACACCCTTGCGCAGCATGGCCTGAAGCAACGGCGCGGGAAGCACCGCGTCGGTCACGACGAAAGCCAGCATCGTCGCCATGTCCGGTGCGATCATGCCGCTGCCCTTGGCGAAGCCGGAAATCCGCACCTCGGTCCCGCCGATCCGCGCCGTGCGGGTCGCGGCCTTGGGGAACGTGTCGGTGGTCATGATCGCGCGCGCCGCCGCCTCCCAGCCGCCGGGCGCGAGCTTCGCCGCAAGGCCGTCCATCGCCGCGACGATCTTTTCCGCCGGCATCGGCGCGCCGATCACCCCGGTCGAAGCAAGGAAAACCTGCTCCGCCGGGCAGGTCAGGGCTTTCGCCGCTGCTTCGGCGCTCACGCGCACCGCCGCATCGCCGGCCACGCCGTTGAACACGTTGGCGTTGCCGGCATTGACCAGAAGCCCGCGCGCGACCCCGCCGGGCAGGATCTTCCGGCACCAGGTCACCGGCGCGCCGGGGCATTTATTGCGGGTAAACACGCCGGCCACCGTGGTTTCCGGCGCGAAATCCGCGAGCAGGATATCGGTGCGGCCATGATAGCGGATCCCCGCCTCGCCGGTCGCGAACCGCACGCCGGCAACCGGCGGCAGTTCCGGCAGGGGCAGGGCGAGCGGCGAGACCGGCGCGGCGGTGGCCATCGGCTCCGGCCTCAGTTCTTGGCCGGCGCGTTACCCGGCGCCACGGGCGCCGCGTCCGGCGTCGCCGGGGTCGCATCCGGCGTGGCGGGCGAGCCGTCCGGGTTGAACAGTTCGACCTTCAGGCCCTTGCGTGCATCCTCCAGGGCATCGGTGATCGCCTTGTCGGTCATGGTCTGCCGAATCTGATCCTTGACATCGTCGAAGCCCGGCACCGGCTTCTGCCGCTTGCCCTCGGACAGGATGACATGCCAGCCGAACTGCGATTGCACCGGCGCCTTGGTATAAGTGCCGGGTTTCAGGGCGAAGGCGGCATCGGCGAACGGCTTCACCATTTCATCCCTGGTGAACCAGCCGAGTTCGCCGCCGTTCTTCGCGCCCGGATCGATGCTGTCCTTCTCGGCCAGCGCGGCGAATTTCGCGCCGCCGTTCAACTGCTTGATGATCGACTCGGCCTCGGCCTGGGTCTTCACCAGAATCTGCCGGGCCTTGACCTCCTCGGGCTGCTTCTGGTCGACGTAATGCTTCTGGTAATAGGCTTTCACAGCATCGTCGCTCAGCTTCGGCTTCACCTGCTCGCCCAGATAAGCCGCCTCCAGCGCCCGATTTGCGGCGTGGCGCATCTCTTTCTTCACCGAATCCTGCTCCGCGATGCCGGACTTGCGGGCCTGGATCAGGAGGGCGCGCTCATCGACCAGGCGGTTCAGCAGGACCGGATAAAGCTCCTGCGGCGGCGCCTGCTGAAGCTGCGGCGGCAGCGACTGCGCCGCCTTGGCGAGGTCGGACAGGTGAATCTTGTAGCCGTTGACGGTGGCGACCACCGGATTCTTCGGCACCGGCTTGGCCGTGGCGGAAGATGCTGCGGCCGGGGCGGTATCGGCCGGAGCCGGCGCCGTGGCCGACGGGGTTGCCGCCCTTGCCTGCGGCAGACCCGGCAACAGGCCGGCGCCGAACGTGAGCGACAACACAACCGCTCCCGCCAGACCGATGGAGGAACCCGTGAAAGTGCGATTCATTCTGCTTGACCTCATCTCAATCGGGCCGCACCATGGCCGAACCGGCCGGACCGGGCAAGATGTCGTGCGCGCCGGGCAATCCGGCCGCCGGTTCATTGACCGGACCGGCTCCCGCTCTTATGTCAGGCTGATGGCCGCAGGCAGGGCGCCGGGCGGCGCCTGCGGGCGGCCGGTTAACGGATGACCGCAGCGGATAGACCGGACAGCAATTTCCATGATTTCAAACATAGCCCGCGCCATCATCGGCACCACCAACGAACGCGCGCTCAAGGCCTATAAACGGCGGGTCGCCGCGATCAATGCTTTCGAGGCCAGGCTTGAGGCGCTCGACGATACCGCGTTGCAGGCCAAGACCGCCGAATTCCGCGCCCGCCTCGCCGACGGCACGCGGCTGGACGATCTTTTGTCCGAAGCCTTCGCGGTCTGCCGCGAGGCAGCAAAGCGCGTGCTCGGGATGCGCCATTTCGACGTGCAGATGATCGGCGGCATGGTCCTGCACGACGGCAAGATCGCCGAGATGAAGACCGGCGAGGGCAAGACCCTGGTCGGCACCCTGCCGGTCTATCTCAACGCGCTCACCGGCAAGGGCGTTCACGTCGTCACCGTCAACGATTACCTCGCGAAGCGCGACGCCGAATGGATGGGGCAGGTCTACACCTTCCTCGGCCTTACCGTCGGCGTGATCGTCCCCGGCATCGAGGACGATGCCCGCCGCGCCGCCTATGCCTGCGACATCACCTACGGCACCAACAACGAATTCGGCTTCGACTATCTGCGCGACAACATGAAATACGCGCTGGCCGACATGGTGCAGCGCGACTTCAATTACGCCATCGTCGACGAGGTGGACAGCATCCTGATCGACGAGGCGCGCACCCCGCTGATCATCTCCGGTCCGTCCGACGAGCCGACCGAGCTTTATGCCCAGGTCGATGTCGTCGTGAAGGAACTGGCGAAAGACGAGACGACCTACGAGAAGGACGAGAAATTCAAGACGGTCAATCTCACCGAGGACGGGACCGAGCAGGTCGAGCAGATGCTGATCGATGCCGGGTTGCTGACCGAGGGCAATCTCTACGACATGTACAACGTCTCGCTGGTCCACCATGTCCAGCAGAGCCTGCGCGCGCACACATTGTTCACCCGCGATGTCGACTACATCGTGAAGAACGGCCAGGTCATCATCATCGACGAGTTCACCGGCCGCATGATGGATGGCCGCCGCTATTCCGACGGTCTGCATCAGGCACTGGAAGCGAAAGAGCACGTCACCGTCGAGCGCGAGAACCAGACCCTCGCCTCGATCACCTTCCAGAACTATTTCCGGCTCTATCCGAAACTGTCCGGCATGACCGGCACGGCAATGACCGAGGCCGACGAGTTCGAGGAAATCTACAAGCTGCTCGTGGTCGAGATCCCGACCAACGTGCCGGTGGCACGCAAGGACCAGGACGACGAGGTCTACCGCTCGGCGGACGAGAAATACCAGGCCGTCGCGAAACTGATCGAGGAATGTCGCACCCGCAGCCAGCCGGTTCTGGTCGGCACCACCTCGATCGAGAAATCCGAGTTGCTCTCGTCCCTGCTGAAAGGGATGAACATTCCGCACAGCGTGCTCAACGCCCGCTTCCATGAACAGGAAGCCGCGATCGTCGCCGAGGCGGGCGCGCCGGGCGCGGTCACCATCGCGACCAACATGGCCGGGCGCGGCACCGACATCAAGCTCGGCGGCAATCTCGAAATGCGGCTGAAAACCGAACTCGAACCGCTCGATCCCGCCGACCGTCCGGCCCGCGAGGCCGCCCTTCGCACCGAGATCGAGGCCGCGAACGTGGCGGTGAAAGCCTCCGGCGGGCTCTACGTGATCGGCACCGAGCGCCATGAGAGCCGGCGGGTCGACAACCAGTTGCGCGGCCGCTCCGGCCGGCAGGGCGATCCCGGCGCCTCCAGCTTCTTCCTCTCGCTCGACGACGATCTGATGCGGATTTTCGGCTCCGACCGGATGGGCCCGATGCTGCAGAAGCTCGGCCTGAGGGACGGCGAGGCGATCATCCATCCCTGGATCAACAAGGCGCTGGAGAAGGCCCAGAAAAAGGTCGAGGCGCGCAATTTCGACACGCGCAAGAACCTGCTCAAATACGACGACGTGATGAACAACCAGCGCAAGGAAATCTATTCCCAGCGCCGCGAGTTCATGCGCGCCGACAGTGTCGCCGATGTGATCGGAGAGATGCGCGCCGACACCGTCGCCTCGATCGTCGAGCACCGGATTCCCGAGAAAGCCTATGCCGAGCAGTGGGAAAGCGCCGAACTCGCCGAGGACGTGAAGCGAATTTTCGGTCTCGACCTGCCGGTCGCCGACTGGGCCGCCGAGGAGGGAATCGACGAATCCCATCTGCGCGAGCGGATCGCCGATGCGGTCGATTCCCACATGGCGGCGAAGGCGGCGAATTTCGGCCCGGATTTCATGCGCTTCCTGGAGAAGTCGATCCTGCTGCAAACGCTGGATCATCTCTGGAAGGAGCATCTTCTGGTTCTCGACCATCTGCGCCAGGGCATCAGCCTGCGCGCCTACGGCCAGAAAGACCCGCTGAACGAATACAAGGCCGAGGCCTTCGCCCTGTTCACCGGGTTGCTCGATGATCTCAAGGAGCAGGTCAGCTCGGCGCTGTCCTATGTCGAACTCGGTATCGATCCGCAGAACGCGGCGCCGGTGTTCGATCCGTCGGCTCTGGTCGAGAGCCATCCGAACGCAGGGCCCTATACCGGCGATCTCGCCCTCGCCGAACCGCAGGCGGCGACCGATCCCGGCGTGACCCGGATCGTCGTTTCCCCCTTCCGCGCCGACGCGATCGACCCGGCAAGGCCGGAAACCTGGGCCGCAACGCCACGCAACGCCCCCTGCCCGTGCGGGTCTGGCAAGAAATTCAAATACTGCCACGGCCGGATCAACTGAAAACCGGGATCGGCCGGATGACAATCCCGACCCGGTTCCGAACACCGCCATGCAGGGTTTCAAACGAAAGATCGTCTACGTCACGACCTTCGAACTGATCGCGATCGGCATCACGACCGTCGGTTTCTCGCTGTTCGCCGATCAGGGGGCAGGCCATGCGAGTGTCGCCGCCGTTGCCTCGTCGGCGATCGCGACGCTCTGGAACCTGATCTACAATACCGGCTTCGAGTGGTGGGAGGCGCGCCAGACCGTGCGCGGGCGCGGGTTCTGGCGCCGGGTAATGCACGCCGCCGGGTTCGAGGGCGGCCTGATCGTGATGCTGGTTCCGCTGTTCGCATGGTGGCTGCACATTTCGCTGTGGCACGCCTTCGTTCTGGATCTCGGCCTTCTGGTGTTCTTCCTGGCCTATACCTTCGTGTTCAGCCTGGGGTTCGACCGCCTGTTCGGCCTGCCCGCTTCGGCACAGCCCGCTTCGGCGGAATCGTCCGCCGCCTGAAACCCACCAGACAGCAAAAACCGCCCCGAAGCAGGCTTCGGAGCGGTTCCGGTATCCGGTTTCGGCGGATGTGCGTTCAGCGCTTGGAGAACTGGAAGCTCCGGCGCGCTTTGGCCTTGCCGTATTTCTTGCGTTCGACCGTGCGCGAATCGCGGGTCAGGAAGCCCGCGACCTTCAGGATGCCGCGCAGATCCGGCTCGTAGAGGGTCAGCGCCCGCGAAATCCCGTGGCGCACCGCGCCGGCCTGGCCGGACAGTCCGCCGCCGGCGACCGTCGCCATCACG
>DASVGZ010000396.1:0-7166 GCA_036379275.1 Acidiphilium sp.
GTGTTGGCGGTCATTGCCGATGGCTTGACGCCGAAATACAGCGAATCGTCCGGCTTGACCTCGAGGGTGAACTGAACCAGCCCGGTCGATTTGCTGATGCTCAGGTCGAGAACCCGCGCCTCGGCACCGGCATCCTTGTTGGTGCCGAGCAGGGTGTTCGCGTTCGCCCCGGACATGGCGTACATGTAGGCGTCGAACCCGCCGCTGACATTGAGCATCCCGAGCGGGCCGGCATCTACCGTCAGCTTGTTGGGGGACGAAATGGCGAAAGCCGGTGAAACCCCGATGGTCGCGGCGAGGATGCCGGCCCCCAGGATCGTTTTTGCGTTGAGCAGTCTTTTGTAGGTCATAGCTCTTCCCTGTTGTTGAACCATGGCGCCTTTGTTCAAAGGCCCGACAGTGTCCCGGCCCGAACGAACGGGGCCGGACCATTTTGATCGGCCGCGAAACCGTTGCCGTCCGCGCCGGAGCACGGGCAGGAGTACGGAAGCAGCCGGCGAGAGGGTTTTTGTGTCGGAATCCAGCGCGCGGCCACCACTTCCCGATAAACGGGCCGGATGTCATGCCGGGCAAAATCTGGATGCCTCATGGATTGTGGCCCCTCCCAGTGCCGTGTCCATGGCGGTTAATGCCATGATTGTTTTCTGATATGCAACGTGCGAAATTCTGACAGTTTTGTTGCTATCGTCTTGAATGGTTTCGCCATTTCCGTTGAACGTGGCAGCGAGTGTTCTTCATAAATTCATGAGTGTTGCCGATTTGCCGATATCCGGCTGCATTGCTGCCATAACGGTAAAATTATCGGAAAATCAGTATGAATACTGGCCTTCGCGCAGGAATTTCTGCAAAAATTGCCGTGTCCGGTCGTTTTGCGGGGTGCGGAACAGAGACGCCGCCTCGCCCTGCTCGACGATCGCGCCATCCGCCATGAACAGGGCGCGATCGGCGACATCGCGTGCGAAACTCATCTCGTGGGTGACGATCACCATGGTCCGGTGCTCGCCGGCGAGATCGCGGATCACGGTCAGAACCTCGCCGACCAGTTCGGGGTCGAGCGCCGAGGTCGGCTCGTCGAACAGGATCACGTCGGGCTCCATCGCCAACGCCCGCGCGATCGCGACCCGCTGCTGCTGGCCGCCGGAGAGCCGGGCAGGGTATTCATCGGCCTTGCTCGCGAGCCCGACCTTGGCGAGCAGGGCGGTGCCGCGCGCGACCGCGACCTCGCGCTTCTCGCCCTTCACCACGATCGGCCCTTCGACGATATTGCCAAGGGCGGTGCGGTGCGGAAACAGGTTGAAGCCCTGGAACACCATGCTGACCCGCAGCCTGAGCGCGTGGACCGCCTTGCGTTTCTGCTTCTGCGGGTCGGCGGCGTCGACGACGACATCGCCGATCCTGATCCGGCCCTCGTTCGGTTGTTCGAGATAGTTGAGGCAGCGCAGCAGCGTTGTCTTGCCCGAGCCGCTCGGCCCGATGATCGCGACCACCTCGCCGCGCGCGACGCTGAAATCGATGGACTTCAGAACCTCGTGGCCGCCGAAGCGTTTGGTGAGACCGCTCGCCTCGATCATGGAAGCGGGGGGCATGGAAGCGGGGGGCATGGAGGTTGGCATCGGTTGGTCGGTCATGTCGCGTGCGCCGGCAGGGAGACGCGGCGTTCCATCCGCTCCTGCCCGTGGGCGAGCGCGCTGGAGATGATCCAGTAGAGCACCGCCGCCATCAGATACATGGTGAAGACCTGAAAGGTTCGCGCGGTGATCAACTGCGCCTGACGGAACAGTTCGGGCACCTGGATCGTCGCCGCGAGCGAGGTGTCCTTGATCAGGCCGATGAAGGTGTTGCCGAGCGAGGGCAGGGCGACCAGTGCCGCCTGCGGGATGATCACCCGGCGCATCGCCTGCGCCGGGCTCATGCCGATGGAATAAGCCGCTTCCCATTGGCCCCGGCCGATCGAATCGATCGAGGCGCGGATCGTCTCCGACGTATAGCCGGCGACATTCAGCGAAAACCCGATCATCGCCGAGGGGATCGGGTTCAGCCGGAGCCCGAACTGGGCCAGCCCGTAATAGATGATGAAAAGCTGGACCAGAAGCGGCGTGCCCCGGATGAACGAGACATAGGAGCGCGCGATCCGCTCCAGAACCCGGTTTCGCGACAGCCGCATCATCGCCACGATGAAGCCGAGAGCGAGGCCGAACACCATCCCGCCGATCGACAGCTCGATGGTGTAGCCGGCACCCATCAGCATCTGCGGCAAGGACTGCCAGACGAGGAGAAGCGGACCGCTCATTGCCGGTTACGAGACGTTGGTGCCGAACCAGTGGTCCGAAATCGCCTTGAGCTTGCCGTCGGTCATCAGCGTCTTGATCCCGGCGTTCACCTTGCCGAGCAGGGCGGTGTTGTCCTTCGCCATCGCGACCGCCATTTCCTGCTTCGCGAAGGGCTTGCCGGCAGGAACGAACGGCCAGCTCGCGTTCTTGATCGCGTAGGTCAGCATCAGGCGGTCGTTCACCACTGCCGCGATGCGGCCGACCTTGAGGTCCTGCAACATGGTCGGGTCATCCTGATAGGTGACCACCTTCGCCGCCGGCACATTCTTTTTGAGCCAGCTTTCATAGTTGGAGCCGAGATTGACGCCGACCCGCTTGCCCGCGAGCGATGCGGGGCCGTCGATCCCCTTGGTGCCCTTGCGGACGATGATCTGGATGCCGGAAATCGTGTACGGGGTGGAGAAGGCGTATTGCTTCTCGCGCGCCGGGGTGATCGTCACCTGGTTGATCACCACGTCGATCCGCCCGGTCTCCAGGCTGGCGAGCAGCCCGTCCCACGGGATCAGGACGAAATCCGGCTTAAGGTCGAGCTGTTTGCAGAGGGCGCGGGCGAAATCGGCGTCGTAGCCGGTCAGTTTGCCGGCGCTGGTCTCGAAATCGAACGGCGGATAGGTGCCTTCCATACCGATCCTGAGCGTGCCGCGCTTCTTGATCGCGGCCCAGAGGGCTTCGGCGCTGCCGCTGTCGGCGAAGCTGACCGAAGGGGCGAGAAGCCCGGCTCCGAGCAGGGCGAAAGTCGATCTGCGACCGATCATCATGATGAGCACTCCCTATGTTTTTGTGGTGCCGGCATGGGCGCCGTCCGGGTCCATGCTCACGGTTTTCACCGCATCGTCAAGCAGGGGCCATCAAACAGGCGAGAATGCCGGGTTCGGTTTCTGGACGTTTCAGGTGTGGGCGGGTCAGGCGGTCAATCGGTACTCCCGGTCGATCGAGGAGGTGACGACCTTGTGGTTGAAGCCGTAGATATGCACGGTCACGGCGCGGCTCTCGCCGTCGTTGCTCATGCGGTGGATGTTCGGCCGGAGCGGGCGCAGCGCCGCGATGTGCCCCCGGGTCCGGACCATGGATTGCACCAGCCGGACCGTCTCGCCGCCCGCCGGCTCGTACCAGGATTCGGTGACCGCGCCATCGAGAACCGCGACCACGCAGGGGCAGTGATGATCGTGGATCGAGGTCGCGGCCCCCGGTCCCCAGGCGAAGGCCCAGGCGCTCATCATGCCGTCGCCGAACAAAAAGCGGCGGGTGTAGCTGCCGGTGCCGGCGACCAGCCCGAGCGAGAGGATTTCCGCCGGGTCGGCCATCAGGACCTGAAGCACGCTTTTCGCCCGGTCGATGAAGATGTCCTCGACCGAGACCGCGAGGGCCGCCATCCGCGCCAATGAGGCATGGTTCGAGCCGTGATCCGGCTGGTTCAGGTGCAGGGCTGCGCTCATCGTCTCGTCTCCATTCTACCTTCGGGGCCCATCGGTGCCGATCGTCGCGTCCAGCAGCGACGTGCTGGACAGCATCGCGTCGAGAATCATCGCCCGTGAGGCGCGGATCTGGCTGACTGTCACCGCTTCAGCGGTCGCGATATCGCCGGCCGAAAGCGCGTCGATCAGCGCCTGATGTTCGGAGTGCATCTCGTTGCCCCGATTGCGCAGGCAGAGGCCGAAATGGAACATCCGCTCCAGTTCGGCGAGGGTCTGGCCGAGCACGGAGACCAAGCGGTCGTTGCCGGTCGCCGCCGCGACGGAAAGATGGAACTCGCTGTTGCGTTGCAGAAAAACCGCCTCGCTCTCGCGGTCGCCGGGCTGGTAGTCGGCGCGGCAGAGCCGGTCGAGCCGGCCGAGATCGACCCCGTCGACCCGACCCACGGCCAGTTTGACACATGCGGTCTCGACGATTTCGCGAAGCTGGAACAGGTCGTTGAGGTCACGCAAGGTGATCGGTTTGATCCGGTAGCCCTGCCGGTGCACCGGCTGGAGCAGGCCGAGCAGCGACAGCCGGTCGACCGCTGCCCGCGCCGCAGCGCGCCCGACGCCGAATTGCGCGGAGAGTTCGGCCTCGGTGATCACCGATCCCGGGGCGATCTCGCAGCGGACGATTGCCCGGTGGAGCGCCTCGAACGCGACATCGCTCTGCCGGCGGCTGACCCGGACCTTGTCCTGACCCTGACGCAGCTCTGAAACATGACCCATACAGCTTTTGAACATGTTCAAAGAGGATTTGCAAGCATAAAACCGGATCGACCGCTGCTATTGCCGGTCCTGCGGCGCATCCACATAATCGGACGACCGAACCGCGAGACCGAACATGAGCGACACCAGACCGCCCCGATCCTTTCCGCTGCGCCTGCTCGCCCTGCTCTGGAGGGTGGTGAAGGGGGTGGTGTTCGCGCTCGGCATCATCCTGCTGCTTCTGGTGCTTCTGTCCTACGGAGCGGTCCGGCATTTCCGGCAGGCCACCGAAACGTCTCTGCCCGGACATTTCGCTCTCAGGATCGATCTCACCCGCGCCCCGCCGGACCGGGCCGCCGAACCCGCCTGGCTGCGGCTGGGCGCGAACCAGCCGCCGACCCTGGCCGAGACGGTGATCGCGATCGACCGCGCCGCGCACGATCCGCGTGTCACCGGGCTCGACATCGAACTGGGCGGCGGGTGCTGCTCGCTGACCACGGCCGAGGAACTGCACGACGCCATCACGCGTTTCCGCGAGGAGACCGGCAAGACGGTGACCGCGCGGGCGATGTCGTTCGACGGCGTCGCCGGTCTCGGCGCCTATGTCGTCGCCACCGCTGCGAACCGGATCGAACTGTCGGCGGCGGGGGATTTCGGTGTCACCGGCATTGCGCTGCAATCGCCGTTCGCCGCCGGCCTGCTGAAGACGGTCGGCATCGATGCCCAGTTCGAGCATATCGGCGCCTACAAGACCTATCCGCAGTTGTTCACGCGCTCGGAGCCTTCGGCGGCCAATCTGGAGATGATGAACAGCCTCGCGGACTCGCTCTACGCCTCGGCGCTCGCACCGGTCGCGGCGCGGCTGCACGAAACGCCGGATCAGGTGAAAACCCTGTTCGACCAGGCGCCGTTCAGCCCGCAGCAGGCGATGCAGGATCATCTGGTCGACGCGGTACTGCCGCTCGACGCGCGGATCGGCAAGTTCAAGGGAAAGGCTGCGAGTCTTTCCGATTACATCGATGATGCGCCAGCGCCGCCGGTCCGGGCGCCGAAGGTCGCGCTGATCGTCGCCCATGGCGATGTCGAGGCGCCGTCGGCGCGCGGCAATCCCGGCGCGATCGACCCGACCCGGCTCGCCGGCGAGATCGACACCGCGCTCGACAACACATCGGTCAAGGCAATCGTGCTCCGGCTCGACACGCCGGGCGGCACGGTCACCGGCTCGGCGCTGGTTGGTGCCGAGGTGGCCCGCGCTGCCGCCCTGCACAAACCGCTGATCGTCTCGATGGGCGCGCTCGATGCCTCGGGCGGATACTGGATTTCCAGCCATGGCGCGGTTCTCGTCGCCGATCCGGCGACCCTCACCGGGTCGATCGGCGTGCTCGGCGGCAAGCTGACCTTCGGGCCGTTACTGGAAAAGCTCGGCGTGACCGTCACCGGCGCGTCACGAGGCGCGAACGCGCTGTTCGACAGCCCGACCACGCCCTGGACGCCACAGCAGCTTGCCGATCTTCAGGGAATGCTGAACCGCAACTATCAGCAGTTCGTCGGCTGGGTCGCCGCCGGCCGGCACATGAGCGCGGCGCAGGTGAATGCGGTCGGCCAGGGTCGGGTCTGGACCGGCGTACAGGCGAAACAGCGCGGGCTGGTCGATGAGATCGGCGGCTATCACACGGCGTTCGACGCGGTGCGCGCGGCACTGAAGCTGCCGGTCCACGCGCCGCTCGACATCGTCGATGGCAATGCGACGCCGGGGATTCACGCGCTTCTGGCCCAGGCGTTCTCGCGGGCGAGCCCGTTCGGCCTCGCGGAATTGCCGCCGGGGCTGCGCGGCGTCGTCGCCTTGACGCATCTGCACCGGCTGTCGATGCTGCCGATCGAGATTCGCTGACTCGTTTTAACGTGATGTCAGAAAAATTTCTGATCGGGAGGAAATAAATTGGAACAAACAAGAAACTTTTACTGATCGGATGCGAATCCGCTTACCGATCGTTAACGATTCCGGTTTCTTGCCCGATTCATCTGCAAATACGGTGATTTAGACAGTCGAATCCCTTTGACGCCCATGGTCGCCCATGATATCCCATGTGAACCCATGGCGATTCGGGGGCGCGATTTCATTCACTCTCGCACCGGACCGCCGACAGCGAGGCGCAACAGGCGAGACGAAGGGACCGCGACAGAGCCGGATGAGCCAGTTTCTCGGCACCCATCAGAACCGGCTGGACGCCAAGGGGCGGGTTTCCGTCCCTGCCGCGTTCCGCGCGATGCTCCGCAAGGACGGTGATGCTGTCGGGCTGATCCTGCGGCCGTCGCACAAGCACGCCTGTATCGAGGCGTGGCCGGCGCCGGTGTTCGAGGCTCTGGCCGGACAGTTGCAGGGGCTCGACCTGTTCAGCGAGGCCCATGACGACATGGCCGCCGCGATCTACGCGGATGCCTGGTCGCTGGAAGCCGACAAGGAAGGCCGCATTCTGCTGCCCGAGCCGCTGGTCGCCCATGCCGGGCTGACCGACAGCGTGGCGTTCATGGGACTCGGCCGGACCTTCCAGATCTGGGAACCGGACGCCGCGCGGCGCCGGCGCGAGGAAGCGCGGGAGCGTGCCCGTGCCCGCGGCCTGACCCTGCCGGCGGGGATCCCGTCATGATCCCGCGCGAATCCGGCCATATTCCG
>DASVGZ010000397.1:0-5571 GCA_036379275.1 Acidiphilium sp.
AGGGCGAACAGCGCACAGTCCGCGAACGCGAATGCAAAGCCGAGCGGCGCGCTTTCAAGACGGATATCCGTCAGAACGAAAACGCCGACCACCGCGATCACCAGAGCGAGCAGGTTTCGCGGCGATCGCACCCCGAGCGCCGCAAGTCCGATCGGGCCGAGAAACTCGATCGCGGCAACCGTGCTCAGGGGAAGTTTTTGGATCGCAAGGTAGAAAACCGAGTTCATCACCGCCAGCACAATGCCCAGCGCGATGATGGTCCAGCGCTCCGACCGGCTCAGACGGCGGAAATATCGCCAGGGACGGCACCAGATCGCAAAGATCAGGGCAGCACTGGCGATCCGGAGCCAGGCAACCCCGAGCGGTTCGATCCGGGCAAACAGCAGAACCGCGAAAGACGGCCCAAGGAAGTGAAACACCGCACTGACGACGAACCAGGCATGAGGTGGAACTCCGTTGACCGCCTGCGAAACCCGGGATCCCGGAACCGGAGATGAAAAGGATGCACCGCTCATTCATCAAAATTCGCAGGGTTTCAGGTCTTTAGATATGGATATTCGAAGGAAAAATACTAAAATAACCTTCGATCCATACAGGAAAGGCACGATTTTGTCACAAAACCGGACTCTGCTTGCCGACGGCCGGACTCTCGACCTTATTCATCTGCTTCTGGACGATCCGCGCATCAGCATTTCGGAACTCGCCCGGCGTATCGGCATGTCGGCTCCCTCGGTTCGGGAACGCCTGACCCGGCTGGAAGACGCCGGGGTGATCCGGGGCTATCGGCTCGATCTCGATCCGGGCGCGCTCGGCTGGCCGCTCATGGCCTATGTCAGGGTTCGCCCCGGGCCGGGACAATTGCAGAAAATCGCCGAACTCGCCGCCTCACTGCCGCAGGTGGCGGAATGCCACCGCATCACCGGCGAGGACTGCTTCATCATGAAAATTCATGTGGCAACACTGGAAAGTCTGGAAAGCATTCTCGACCGGTTTCTGGCGTACGGCCAGACCACGACCTCTCTGGTGCAATCGACCCCGGTGCCTCTGCGTCCGCCACCGCTTCCGGCCTGAGAGGCTGTCCCCCAAAACAGTATTGCCAATCCCGTCACCCAATACTGGTGCGCGGACGGCGCTATGGTCCCGGCGCCAAATGTGCGCTTTTTTCTTGGGCAGCCGTGAAAACAGGGATGAAAGATATGGAAAATCGCAAACCGGGCCGTCCGTTCTTCGCCAACCCGGGCCCGACCAACATTCCCGATTCGGTGCTGCGCGCGATGGATCGGGCGACCGTTGATTTCATGTCCGCCGACTTCCTCACCGTCTACGATGCCGCGATTGCCGGCCTGAAGCGCCTTCTGTTCACCACCGGCGACGTGTTCGTCTATACCGCGAGCGGCCACGGTGCCTGGGAAGCGACCCTGCAGAACCTGTTCAGCCCCGGCGATCGCATCCTGATGCCCGATGCCGGCTATTTTTCCAGAACCTGGGGGGCGATGGCCAGAAGTCACGGCCTTGCCGTCGATATGCCCGAGGCCGACTGGCGGCGCGGCCCCGACATCGCGGCGATCGCCGACCGCCTTGCCGCTGACAGATCGCACGAGATCAAGGCCATCTGCATCGTCCACAATGAAACCTCGACCGGCAACTGCCTGCCGCTACCCGAAATCCGCGCCGCGATCGATGCGGCCAATCACCCTGCCCTTCTCCTGGTCGATGCAATTTCCTCGTTCGGGTCTCTGGAATTTCGCATGGCGGATTGGGGAATCGACGCCGTGGTCGGCGGCAGCCAGAAAGGCCTGATGCTGCCCGCGGGTCTCTCGTTTACCGCCGTCAGCGACAAGGCGCTGCAAGCGCACCGGGCTGCGAAAGCGCCGCGTTATTATTTCGACTGGACCAGAATGCTCGCCCGCCGGCACCGCAGTTTCGCCGGCACCGTGCCGATCGCACCATTCTATGGCCTGAACGAATCGATCCGGCTGATCGAGGCGGAAGGCATCGAACAGGTCTGGCGCCGCCATCATCGCCTCGCCGAAGCCGCCCGCCGGGCGGTATCGGTCTGGAGCGGCAATGACGGCATCGGCTTCTTCTGTGCCGACCCGAAGCGCCGGTCGGATTCGGTAACCGCAATCAGAATGCCGGATGGCTACGATGCGGAAACCATCCGCTCGACAGCATACGGCCGCTTCAACGTCTCGCTCGGCGGCGGGCTGGACCCGCTCGGCGGCAAGGTTTTCCGCATCGGGCATATGGGGGATCTCAACGAGCCGATGCTTCTCGGCATCCTCGGCGCGGTGGAAATGTCGCTCCGCATCGCCGATGTCCCCCACGCCCGCGGCGGCGTGGATACCGCGCTCGATTACCTCGCCGCTGCCTGAAAGCTTAACGCAGCCTCGTCCCGATCCTCCGAAACGCTCCGCTCAGGCGAGTTCCTTCAGGCAGCCTGCCGTCCGGAGCGCGTCGACGAACTGCCCGACGCTTCCGACCCGCAGGCCGGCAAGGTTGATCCGGCCGGATTTCGCCATGTAGACGCCATGGTCGGTGCGCAGCCGGAGAACCATTTCGGGTGAAAGAGCAAGATTCGAGAACAGGCCGCGCTGCTGACCGATGAAGGCAAGCGCCGGTTCGGTCTCCGCGATCCGGCGGCGCACCGCGTTGATGCGCTCGCGCATTTCGTTCAGCTCGTCGGTCCAGAGTTTCCGCAATTCGGCGGATTCGAGAATGAGGCGCACCGCGACCGCCCCGTGATCGGGCGGCATCGACCAGGTCGTGCGCGCGCAGAGGGCGAGATTGCTGGCGATGACATCCGGTTTTTCACCAAGGACGAACAGCGAGCCGGTGCGCTCCCGATACAGGGCGAAATTCTTGTCGCAGGACTGCGCGACCATCATTTCCCCGAGCACGCCGGCTGCCTTGCGAACGGCGTAAGCGTCCTCGTCGAGTCCGTCTCCCAGCCCCTGGTAGGCGAGGTCGAACAGCGGCAGAAGGCCGCGTTCGGCACAGAGCGAAATCACCGCATCCCATTCGGTGCGCGAGAGGTTCGCGCCGGTCGGGTTGTGACAGGAGCCGTGCAGCACGATCACATCGCCGCGCGCGGCCCCGGCGAGCGCCGCCAGCATCCGGTCGAACAGAAGCGTCTGCGAGGCGATGTCGAAATAGGGGTATTCCATCACCTCGGCGCCGGCCGCGACGAAGATCGGGCGATGGTTCGGCCAGGTCGGTGCGCTGACCCAGAAGCGGGCAGCCGGGTTCGCCCGCCGTGCGAGGTCGGCGGCGGCGCGCAATGCGCCGGTGCCGCCGGGGGTCTGGATGCCGCAGACGCGGCCCGTCACGTCGGTTTCGCCGAACACGATTTCCCGGACCAGCTCGACGAAACGGAGATCGCCTTCGGGGCCGAGATAGCTCTTGGTCTTCTGCTCACGAAGCAGAATTTCTTCCGCCGCCTTGATGGCGCGCAGGATCGGGGTATTGCCGTGCTCGTCCTTATAGACCCCGACGCCGAGATCCAGCTTGGTCTCACGCGGATCGTCGCGGAACAGCTTGATGAGGGCAAGCAGCCCGTCGGGGGGTTGTTGTGAAAGATTTTCGAACATGATGCGTCCTGTTATGCCCACACTGTCACGCCAGACGTGGCGGGGATGTCACCCCGCCACGCCGTATCGTGGCACACCGGTTTCGGTGGCGTTTACGCCCGATAGCGTTTTACGATTGCCGCGCCAGCGCGTCGACCCGCGCGGTCCGGTTGACGAGGAAATAGAGAACGCCCGACACGATGAGTCCGACGATCCAGCCGATATCGGCGCCGCCGAGCGCCTTGGCGATCGGCCCCTCGTAGAGATCCGCGTTCATGAACGGAATCTCGACCAGAATGCCGATGATGTAGACCGCCATGGTGCTCCAGTTGATCGAACCGTAAACGCCTTTCGGATCGTAGATCGCATCGATGTTATATTTGCCCGACCGGACCAGATAGAAATCGGTCAGGTTGATCGCGGTCCACGGAATGAAGACGTAGAGCAGAAGGAGCAGGAAGTTGGTCATCGCGCCGACGAAGTTGTCGCTCGCATAGATCGCGAGGATGGTGCCGACGATCGCGGCGATCGAACCGACGATTACCCGGAGCATCCTGCCGTTGGCGAGAATTCTTTTGGTCAGCGTGTTCTCGCCGCCCGAGGTCAGGATCGTCGCGGTCGACATCGCGATGCCGTAGAGATTGAGCGGGTTCGCGGCAATGATGCCGAGGAGAGCGACCAGAAGCAGCAGCCAGCGCCACGACGAGCCGAGCAGCCCGGCGAAATACAGCGTGGTGTCGGCATTGGCGGCCTTGCTCGCGATCAGTCCGGCGATCAGCCCGAGCGCCATCATCCAGATCGAGGCGATGACCGAGCCGAGATAGGTATAGGCCGAGCTTTCCAGAAACGAACTGTCAGCCGGCAGGTAGCGCGAGTAGTCGGCGACATAGGGCGCGTAGGTGATCTGCCAGGTCGCGAAAATCGAAATGCCGAGCACGATCATCCCCCACGAGGCCGGCTTGGCGGCAGGCAGGGTCGCATGGCTGTAGTCGCCGATCAGGGCGACGGTCACCGCGATGAACACGACCAGAAACAGAAGCGCGACCCAGCGCTCATAGCGATGGATCAGGTCGTAGCCGTAGATCATCAGGATCAGCGCAAGGAAATCCGCGACGATGATTCCGCCGAAGCGCGGAATATGGAGCAGGGCGCTCGCCGCCTCGCCACCGAGAATCGCGCTGAGGGTGAAGAAGCCGAGATACAGCAGGCCGACCAGAAAGATCGGCAGGTTGGCGCCGAACACGCCGAACTGCGCACGGCACTGGATCATCTGCGGAATGCCGAGTTTCGGCCCCTGGGCGGCATGATAGGCCATGAAGATGCCGCCGACGATATTGCCGATCACGATGGCGATCAGCCCGGTGGTGAGGTCGAGCCCCAGCGCCGCGGCGACCAGGCCGGTGGCGACCGCGGTCAACTGCATGTTGGCGGAAAACCACAGGGTAAAGAGAGATGCCGGGCGGCCGTGCCGTTCGGTCTCGGGAATTTTATCGATTGCGCGACGTTCCAGCATTGTTTCTTGGTTCCGTTACGATTGGTCAATACCATCAAGCACGATTGCGTGACGGGTCGTCAATAGTCCTTTGCATGTCTGTACAACAGGGTCACAGGGCGGCGGCGAGTCGCCGCAGCGCCGGCCGGAACCGTGCGGCCGTCGCCTCGCGGGCGATGTGCCGCCCCTGTTCGACCACCATCCGCCCGCCGGCGTAGACCCGGTCGATCAGCCTCAACCCGCCGACGAACACGAACTGGTCGAGCCAGCGCCCCGACGGCAGGGCGGCGAGGTCGGTGCCATCGCGGTCCAGCACGACGATATCGGCCCGCAGCCCCGGCGCGATCGCCCCGATGGCCTGGCCGAGCGCCTGGGCGCCGCCGCTCAGCGCTCCCGCATACAGCCTCTCGCCGGCCGATCCTTCGGGGCTCAGCACCACCCGGCGCTGGTCGCGCAGGCGCTGGGAGCCGTCGAACTGGCGCAACTCCTCTGCCGCATCCAGCCGGATCA
>DASVGZ010000398.1:0-4730 GCA_036379275.1 Acidiphilium sp.
CTCCAGATACGCGATATCGAGAATACCCGCGGTGACCGTCTTCATGTCCGCCCCACTGAATTTCCGTCAGCGAGGGTATCATGTCACGACACAGGATAACACCTGCGTCGCCGGGCCACGGCTATCCGATCACGGCCGGAAGGCGCGGAGATAATCGAGGATCGCCGCTGCCGCCTCGGCCGGATCGGGGTCGATCATCAGCGTGCCGCCGGCCGATTTCACCTCGGTCGCGGCGCGCAGCCGCTCCTCCGCCGAGCCGGCCGCGCCGCCATCGCCGATCAGTTTCGGGCGCGGCCGATAGGGCCGGTCCTCGAAAACAGTCGCTTCGACAGCTTCCCGCACACCGGGCTTTTCCTCAATTTTTCCGGCAAGCCGCTCGCGATGGACGAACGGGCGCGGCGGCGGCGCCGAGGGATGGACGGTGATCAGCGCCGGCGTTTTCAGATCGAGTTTCCGTCGCCCGCCGCGCGGCAGCGACTGCACCACCGACAATCTTCCTTCTCCCGCCTTGCTGAGCGCAATCGCATCGGCGGCGATGGCCAGGCCGCAGGCGCGGGCAAGGCGATAGGGCAACAGCCCGGTATCCGATCCGCCCTGACCGCGCCGGGCGGTGAGAACCAGATCGGGTTTTTGCGCCGTGATTTCGGCGGCGAGTGCCGCAACCGGATCGTCTTCGGCGCCGATCGCAAGCACGGTGATCGAGGCAAGTCCGTGACCGAGGCAATCCGCGATCGCCGGGTTTTTGGCTCCGGCGTGAAGGCCGGTAATTTCGCAGCCGAGCCCCCGGGCGAGCGCGATTGCCTGCAACTCGGCGCGCACCGGCATCGGCGTTCCGGCATTCGGGTGCAGCCCGGCGGAAAGAAGCACCACCGCCTTCATGGCTTCGCTCCCAACCGGGCGAGCAGCGCCGGCATGACCGCCTGCGCATCGGCGACGATGGCGAGTTCGGCGCGAGCAATCATCGCGGCGTGCAGGTCGGTGTTCACCGCGACCACATGCCCGACCTGGCCGATGCCCTGAAGATGCTGCGGCGCGCCGGAAATGCCGAAGGCGACATAGCAATCGGCATTGAGCACGGTGCCGGAGGCGCCGACCTGCATTCCGCGCGGCAGAGATCCGGCATCGCATACCACCCGGCTTGCCCCCGGCGTCGCGCCGAGCGCGCAGGCAAGACCGAGAAAGCCGGAAAAATCGGTCACCCCGTTGCCGGCGGCGATCACCAGACCGGCCTCGCCGAGCGGGATTTCGGCGGCATCGACGGCAAGGCGTTCGGCGCAGAGTATCCCGCGCGGCGCGGCGGATGGCACGGCAGGGTCGAGCGGCGTCACCTCATGCGGAGCGCCGCGCCAGGGCGCGATCATGTCGGGCGCGACAGTCATCAGGCGCTGCGGTTCGCCTCGCGATTCCCGCCTGCGTGCACCGGACGGGCGGATCGCGGTGCGCGAGGACAGGCTTTCCACCGACTCGAACACAATCTCGCCGAGCCGGGCAGCAACCCTGCGAGCGAGATCGCCACCATCGGCGCTTTCGCAGAACAGCACGTGGCGCGGCTGGTATTTTTCGACCGAAGCGGCAATCGCCTCCGCCATACCTTCGGGGTCCCAGGCATCGCCCTGCGCGACCGGGAGGATGCGGTCGGCGCCTGCGATACCGGCATCTCCCGCCGCAACAGCGCAAGGCGTCAGCAAAACCACGGCGGCCTTGCCGCCGCCATCGAGCAGCCGCGCCGCGCCGAGCACCTGGCGGTCGTGCCGGGTCAACGCGCCACCGGGCGCATCGGCAATGGCGAAGACCAGATAATCGGGATCGGCGATCGTGACAGGACGGGGTGCGACCTCCACAGGGGCTGCCACGGTCTCATTGGCGAAGGCAGAGTCGCCGCGCCAGGCACGGTCGATGCGCAACCGGGGTGCCGTGGCGACGGTGACGGCACGCAGCGCAGCACGCGGATCGCGGCGGATGCGGCTCATGCGGGTGCCATCGCGCGCGGGGACGCGGCTTCGCCCGGCACGATCATCGCCTCACGCACCAGCTCGGCGATGTCGCGAACCGCCGGGCGCGGCTCGACCACGCCTTCGAGCATCGCCGTGCAGCCGGGACAGGCGACCGCGACGATCGCGGCTCCGGTCTCCCGCGCCTGATCCATCCGGAGATCGGGGATGCGATGCTTGCCCGGAATGTCGGTGACCGGCGCGCCGCCACCGCCGCCGCAGCAGAACGACTCCTTGCCATGGCGTGCCATTTCGACCGCATTGCCGGTCAGCCGGGCGAGGATGCGGCGCGGCGCCTCGGTCTCGCCGTTATAGCGGCCGAGATAGCAGGGATCGTGGTAGGTGACCGGCACATCGCCACGCTGTGCAAGCGTGAGACGACCGGCTTCGAGCAGCGCATCGATCACGAAAGTATGGTGCTCGACCCGGAAATCCCCTCCATAAGCCGGATATTCCTGCCGCAACACATGCAGAGCGTGCGGATCGGAGGTGACGATCCGGCCGAACCGCCGGGATTTCAGCACCTCGATATTGGCGTGGGCGAGGCGCGCGAAGGTCGCCTCGTCGCCAAGGCGGCGGGCGAGATCGCCGCAATCCTGCTCGACCTCGCCGAGCACCGCGAAATCCACCTTCGCCGCGCGCAGGATTTCGACCAGCGCGCGCAGGGTACGACCATAGCGGCGATCGAACGCACCATCGCCGAGCCAGAGCAGGACATCGACCGAACCGCCCGGCTCCAGCACCGGAAGATCGAGCCCGGCGGCAAAATCGAGCCGGCTCGCGGGGTCGAGCCCGCCCGGATTGCCGGCATAGCGAAGCTCGCCGAGCACGGTTGCCGCCTTGCCGGGCGCCGCGCCGAGCGCCAGCGTCTGATGCCGGCGCAGGTCGATCACCGCATCGACATGCTCGATCATCATCGGGCAGGCCACGACGCAGGCGCGGCAGGTCGTGCAGGACCAGAGCGTCTCAGGCCGGATCGAGCCGAGGATCGACACCGATCCGATATCGAGGCCGGGATGCGGGCTTCCGGCGTAGACGGGCGCGCTGTCGGGCCGCATCGACGCGCACAGATCCTGGATCAGCGCCTTCGGGTTCAGCGGCTGCCCGGCGGCAAAGGCCGGGCACGCCTCTTCGCAGCGGCCGCACTGGATGCAGGCATCGAACCCCAGAAGCCGGTTCCAGGCAAAATCCTCGACCCGGCCGATGCCGAACGAATCCGGGTCGTCGAGCGGGATCGGCGCGAGGCCACTCGCCATCGCTCCGGCGAACCGTTCCGGCCGGGGATGGGCGGCGAGATGCAGGGCGCCGGCGATGGCGTGGCGCATCGGGCCGGTCGGGATCTGCGCGACCAGAGCGACGCCGCCGATGATCGCAAGCACCAGCCCGAGTCCACCGAGAGCGTTTGCATCGGCAAGCCGGCCGAGTGCTGCGAGTAATCCACCCACCGCATAAAGCGAGAGCCAGAGCGGCAATTTCGAAAAACTTCCGGCCGAGAGATTGGGCGGGCGTCTGGGCCGCCGCCGGCGCGCGACCAGAACGGCGCCCGCGACCGCGACCGCGAAGGCGAGCGCGACCAGAAGCCAGTAGACGAAGCTCGCACGAACCGGCGGGATCACCCCGAGCAGGAGCAGCGCCGTACCGGCGACCAGCCCGCCCGCGATCGCCATGTGCATCCGCGCGGCCTCGGGCTTGCTCGCGACCACGTGGTGAACATCGACGAGATAGCGGCGCGGAATCGCGGCAAGGCCGGAAACCCAGTCGATCTTCGCCGCACGGCCGCGCCGCCAGCGCGCGGCGAGGCGGAAGACCTGGACCGTGATGAACCCGAGCAGGAGCCAGGCAAGCGCGATCAGGAGGCTGCCGGGATTCATGGCGGATCAGAAATCCTTGCAGAGACGCAGCGCATCGTAGATCGCGGCATGGATGTTGCGCCCGGCGGCGGCATCGCCGATCCGGTAGAGCGCGAAGCCGGTCTCGCCGAGATGCGGCTGCCGCTCCCCGGCGATCAGCGCACGGACATCGATCTGGCCATGGTTGGAGGATCTCTCCTTCAATCCGCGATAGATGACATCGTTCGGCAACGTGCCGAAATCGGTGACGACGTGATCGACGATGCGCTCTTCTTCCGCGAGGCTCATCGTGTTCCTGAGCACGGCAACCAGCCGGTTATCTTCCCGCCGGATTTCCAGAAGGTCGAGATTCGGCGTCATGATGACACCGAGTTTGTAGAGTTCGCGCAGATGCACAGGCTGGTTGGTGGTGCCGACTTCTTCGGACGCCATCCGGTCCGGCGTGATCATCTCGACCAGGGCGCCGCGCCGCGCCAGGTATTCGGCGCAGGATGCACCATTGTGCTGGCCCATGCCGTCATAGAGCAGAACCGAACCGGCAAGTTCCAGCCCGTCGCGCAGGACGGCGGCGGTGGTGACGGCGAGTTCCACCCCCTCCACAAAGCCGGGATTGGGTGCGCCGCCGGTCGCGAGAATGACGATATCCGGATTTTCCGCGAGCACGGTTTCGGCGGTCGCCTCGGTGTTGAGGCGAATATCGACGCCGAGCTTGCCGACCTGCGATGAAAGCCAGCGCGGAATGCCGGACAACGCCTCGCGCCAGCCGGCCTTGGCGGCGATGTTGATCTGGCCGCCGAGTTTCGCCTCGCGCTCGAACAAAATCACCGCATGGCCGCGCTCGGCGGAAACCCGCGCGGCTTCCAGCCCGGCCGGTCCGCCACCGACGATG